>JBKJTV010000115.1:0-7690 GCA_046589985.1 Candidatus Limnocylindria bacterium
ACTCGGTCATGAAGTATCTCGAGGAGATCAACCGCAAGGACGGCATCACCGTCATCTGCTCGCTGCACTTCCTCTCGCTCGCGCGCCGCTACGGCACGCGGGTCATCGCCCTGAAGGGCGGCCGGGTCGCCTTCGACGGCAAGCCGGCTGAGATCGACGAGCGGCGCTTCAAGGAGATCTACGGCGAGGACGCCGTGGAGGTGGAGATCGGCGTCGGCGCGACGGCCGAGGAGCGCGCCGCGGCGGAGGCCGCGCTGGCGACGGAGGGCGCCATGCGCGCGCACCTCGAGACGCTGGACCCGCGCTGATGGCCGAGTACTTCCGGGCGAGGAACCTGCCGGTCCCGAAGGAGCTCGAGAAGAGCTTCCTCACCGACTGGCGCAGGCTCGGGGGGATCGCCGCGGTCCTCATCGTGCTCTACATCGGTCTGAGCATCACCGGCATAGATACAACGCGCGCGAACCCTCCATATTTCGCGAACATCCTGCTGCAGCTGCTCCAATGGGACTTCTCGATCATGTCACCGCAGAACGAGTTCGAGACGTTCTGGGACACCGCCGGTGGCCAGATGATCGTGACCATCTTCCTCGGCATCGTCGCGACGGCCTTTGCGATCGTTGTCGCGCTTCCGCTCTCTTTCCTCGGCGCCCGGAACATCATGGTCGGCAATCCCCTCACGACCGCGATCTACGGGGCCGTCCGCGTGGTGTTCACCATCGTCCGCTCCATCGACGTGCTCATCGCTGTGATCCTGTTCCTCATCCTCTTTGGATTGGGGAACGCAGCCGGAGTCTTCGCCCTGGCGTTCCATAACATCGGCGTGCTCGGCAAGCTCTACTCGGAGGCGATCGAAGGGATCGATCCCGGCCCCGGCGAGGCGATCACCGCGACCGGCGCGAACCGCTTCCAGGTCATCTGGACGGCGGTCCTGCCGCAGATCGTGAACCCGTTCGTCTCGTTCACGATCTACCGGCTCGACGCGAACGTTCGTCTCGCGCCGGTCATTGGCCTCGTCGGCGGCGGCGGTATCGGCGTGCTCCTGTTCCAGACGATGCAGCTGCTGAACTACCGCCAGTCCGGTCTCATCATCGCGATGATCATCTTCACCGTCGCGGTCATGGACTTCGTCTCCGCGCAGGTCCGCCGCCGCCTCATCTAGCGGCTTAGGCCACCTTCCTCCTGATCCGCCCTCCGAGCCGCAGCCACGCGACGCGCCCATCGTCCCCACGGATCGCCTCGACACGCGCGTCCTTGAGCGGGCCTTCGACGCCGATGAGCCGGTCCGGCGCGTACGCGCGTAGCCGTGAGGGCGCGGGATCGGGGAATGTCGTGAGCGAGCCCGGGACGAGCTGCTTCAGCGAGGTCTGCACAACGACGGCGTCGCCGTCGAGCACGAGGTCGAGTTCGGAGCTGCTCGCGCTGTAGCGGCCCGCGTACTGAGAGAGGTCGTGCTCGATCGCGGCGGGCGGGTCGGTCGCGAGCCCGAGGGCCGTCAGGACAGCGCGCTGGGCCTCAGCGATGACGCTATGTCCGGTCTGCGCGTTCCCGACGATGGCGAACACGACCTTGCGCGCGGGAATGAGCATGAGGAGCGACGCCTGGCCGCGCATGTCTCCGCCGTGCGACGCGATGCGCGTGCCACGCACGTCGCGTAGCGCCCACGCCAGCCCGACGGCGTCGGACTGGCCGCCGGTCTCGACGAGCGGCTCGCGCATGCGCGCGAGCGCCGGGTCCTCGAGGTGGTAGCGACCGTAGGTGAGGAGGTCGTTCACGCTCGCGATGAGCCCACCGGCCGGCGCCATCATCCGCTGCGTCGTCCAGGGGCGGACGACCTCGACACCCGTCGCGCCTGCGCTGTGGCCGGCCGCGAATCGCTCGGTCATTGCGTCGAGCGGCAGGAAGGTCGAGCGCGTCATTCCCGCAGACCTGAGCACCAGCTCGCGCACGGCCTCGTGATACGGCGAGCCGGTCACGAGCTCGACGATGCGTCCAAGGACGAGGAACCCGGGGTTGCAGTACGAGTAGTGCCGGCCGGGCGGCATCAGCTGCTCGAGCTCCGACATCCGCGAGATCGCCTGCGCTAGTGCATCCTCGCCGCTTCCTGTCGTCACGTACCAGTCACCGGTGAACCCGCCCGTGTGTGTGAGCAGATGACGCACTGTCAGCGCGTCGGCCGCCGAGCGGTCGGCCAGCTGAAAGCCAGGCACGTACGTGCGCACACGCTCATCGATGTGCAGCCGGCCGAGGTCCTCGAGCCGGACGATCGCAGACGCGGTGACCGTCTTCGTGATCGACCCGACCTGGAAGAGCGTGTCCGCGTCGACCGGCAGCGGATTCGCCACGCTCGTCACACCGAGCGCCGTCCTCGTGACCGTCGCGCCCTCGATCACTCCGTAAACGACACCGGGGACGCGCTCGCGCTCCATCGCCCGCACGACGAGCTCGCGCAGGTCCGGGATCACCTCGCCCAGGCGGGCCGGCTGGCGCCGTCGATCCCCTGCCCCGCGGTGAGCTTCACGGCTGGCCGCGGCAGACCGCCGGTAAGCGCGTCCGCGAGCTCCATGGCGTAGAGGTCGATGACGCCGCCCTGCTCGCGGAGGAAGGCGACCCACTTCAGGTCCGGCGAGAACACGCCGTTCCAGCTGCGGCCGTCGCCGCTGAGCGTCACATCACGCCCGCTCGCGATCTCGATCGCGTGAAGGTCATTGCGGCTGTCGTGACGGAGCGTGTACACGAGCCACTTCCCGTCGGCGGAGAAGGATGGACGGTACGGCTCGCCCTCCGGCAGCCCGGCCAGGCGCGTCGCCGAGCCGGGCCGGTCCGTGTTCCAGAGGAGGAACCCCGGCTTGTCGAGGTTGTAGCTGGTGGTCGCGATCGTTTTCCCGTCGCCTGACCACGAGACGTCGGCGAGCTCGGCGCCCCGGGAGATCGGCGTCAGGCTCTTCGTTGCGATGTCGATGACGACGAGGTCGGCGGCACCGTCGGCGTCGTCCTGGATGAACGCGAGCCGCCGGCCGTCCGGCGAGAACGCCGGCGAGAGGTTCCAGGCGACCCGATGGAAACCCGTCGACTGAACGCGCTGGATGAGGCCGCCGACGAGGATCGTCTCCGCGCCGCCCGTGGACGGCTTCGTGACGATGTCCGAGTACCCGAGCTGCGCGTTCACGACCTCCCCGGTGCCAAGGACCCGCCGGCCGTCGATCTGCCCGCGGCGCGCGAAGACGAGCACCGTCCCGTCTACCGAGAAGCCGGGCTGCTGATTGCGGCCCTCTGAGGTCTCGTGACGGAACTTGCCGTCCCGCATGACATACACGTCGCCCTGGATGACGAACGAGACGGTCCCGGGGACGCGGGGCGCCGGGAGCTCGGTGCGCGGCGCGGTCGGCGTCGGCGTCGGCGGCGCACTCACCGGACCGATCGAGGAATAGAGCTGCGAGCCGAAGACGAGGTACGTCGCGAGGAGCCCCGCCGCGATCGCGCCGAAGATCAGCTCGCGCGGCCGCATCGTGACTCCACCTCCGAGACGATGCGCCCGAGCTCCGACTCGAGGGCCGGACCGTTGCGGAGCTCGAGGTGACCCTCCGCCGGCGCCTCGAAGACGATCATCTTCCGATAGATCGTCTCGTCGGCGTCGGAGTGGTCACCCTCCCGCCGTGACAGCCGGCGCTCGGCGAGGCGCGCCAGCGCCTCCTGCTCGTCGGCGACGACGCGAACGTAGACGATGGGTACCCCGCGGCGACGCGCGGTCTCGGTCGAGGTCGCGCGGGCGCGCGCGAGCAGGTTGGTCGCGTCGAGGACGACGCGATGGCCCTCACCGAGGAGGAGGTCGAGGAGCGCATTCGCGGCGCGGAAGATCGTCGCGCTCTCGTCGGGAGCGTAGGACGCGGCGATGAAGAGTCGGCTGCGGAGCTGATCGCTCGACACGTGCGCCGCACCGAGGCGCGCGCAGAGCAGGCGCGCGCAGTGGGACTTGCCGACGCCGGGCTGGCCCATGAGGACCACGAGGAGCGGTGTGCCGTGCGGCGTCAGGGGAGCGGAGAGCTCGGATCGGAGCACCGGCACGAGCTCGTCAAGGCGCTCCGCGTACGCGCGGGTCTGTGCTTTCGCGGCGGATGCGGAGCGCCGCTGCCGCTGCATCACGCCTCGAACCCCCGCAGGCGCAAGGCCGCGCGCGCGGCCTCTGCCTCGTCCCACGGCCGCTTCTGCTCTCCGATGAGGATCGAGCTCTCGTGGCCCTTCCCCGTGAGGACGACGGTGTCGCCCGTCCCGGCACGCCCGATCGCGAACGCGATCGCGGCCCTGCGGTCATCGATCACCTCGTAGTCGGCACCCCGTCGCTTCCCCGCCTCGGCCGCGCCGGACTCGATCTCAGCGAGGATCCGCGCGGGGTCTTCGAGCCGCGGGTCTTCCTGCGTGATGACAAAGAAGTCCGCGTGCTTCGCCGCGACCTGCGCGAGGGCTGGCCGCTTTGTGCGATCGCGTTCGCCGGCCGAGCCGAAGACCGCGATGAGCTTGCCCGGCGTGAGCGGACGCAGGAGTGCGAGGACCTTGTCGAGCGACTCGGCGGTGTGGGCGTAATCCACGATGACGCTGAACGGTTGGCCGAGATCGACGCGCTCCATCCGGCCGCGCACGGAACGTGCCTTCGAGAGTGCGACCCCCGCCTGCTCGAGCGTCGCACCCGCGGCGATCCCCGCGGCGGTGGCGGCAAGCGCGTTGTACACATTGAAGCGGCCGACGAGCGGCAGCACGAGGTCGGCCTTCTCGCCGAACGCGGTGAGGAGCACCCGGGATCCGCTCGCATCGGCGGAGACGATCGTCGCCTGCACGTCGGCAAGCGCGTCGATCCCGTAGGTGATGATCCGGGCGCTCCCGGCGCGGTCCGCGAGGTAACCCCAGCGCGGATCGTCCGCGTTCAGGACCGCCGCCTTCGGCACGCCCTTGTCGGTGCTCGTCGCGAGCATCTCGAAGAGGATCCCCTTCGCCTCGAGGTAGCGCTGGAGCGTCTCGTGAAAGTCGAGGTGCTCCGGCGAGAGGTTCGTGAACACCGCGATGTCGACATCGCAGTGACGAAGCTTGCGCAGCGCGAGCGCGTGGCTCGTCGCCTCGAGGACCCCCCAGGTCACCCCGGCGACGAGAAGCTCGGCGAAGAACTCCTGCACCTCCAGCGCCTCCTGGGTGCTCTGCCGTGTCTCGTTCGCCGACTCGGTGGCGCCCACCTTGAAATCGACCGTCGTCGCGTAGCCGGTGTGCTGGCCCGCCGCCTCGAGGACATCGCTGACGAGATGAACGGTCGTCGTCTTCCCGTCAGTCCCGGTCACGCCGACGAGGCGGAGCCGGCGCGTCGGGTGATCGAAGAACTCCGCGGCGAGATCCGCGAGCGCTGCGCGCGCGTCGGGGACGACCGCGACCGGCGCCGTGAGGTCGAGCGCACGCTCCGCGACAACGGCGACCGCGCCGTTCGCGACGGCCTGCGCCGCGAATTCGTGCCCGTCGCGGTGGAAGCCCCGGATCGCGACGAAAAGCGTCCCGGGCACGACCTTCCGCGAGTCGTAGGCGATGCCGCGAACGTCGAGGAAGCGCGCGTCGCCTTCGACCTGCGCGCCTGCTGCGCCGACGAGCGGGCCGAGCTTCACGCGCGCGGGCCGCGCGCGAGCTGGAGCGCACGCGTGTACGCGGGCTCGGCGAGGCGGTAGGCCCGGTACGGCAGCGCGCGCGGCACGACGTCGTGTGCCCCGACGTAGCGGACGGGAACGCCGCCGAAGCCCTTCTTGAACCGGTACGGACCCTGCATCGTGTCGTGAGTGTCGGCGAGATCGGCCGGGATCCCGCCGAAGTCGAAGCGGCGGAAGCCCTGCCCGCGTGCGGCCTCGATCGAGCGCCACAGCAGACCGTAGGCGGCGAAGCACTTGCGGCCCGCATCGTTCGTGGCCCCGTACATGTAGAGCTCCTTCTCGCCGCAGTGCCAGGTCATCGCGCCCGCGACCGGCAGGCCCTCGTGCTCGGCGATGCGGAGGGTCGCCAGGCCCGCAGCGATGAGCGTGCGCCAGACGAGACCGTAGTAGTCCCAGGTGCGTGTGATGAACTTCGCGCGCTCGCCGGTCACCGCGTAGAGGTCGTAGAAGGCGCGCAGGTCCTGTTCGTCCTTCGCGTCACGGATCGTCACACCGCGCTTGTCGACCTGACGGACGCTCCAGCGCGTGTCCTTCTCGAGCCCGGCGAAGAGCGCGTCGGTGTCCGGTGCGAGATCGAGCTCGAGCGTCGCGAGGACCGGCTGCACGTCCGGCGCGCGGCGGTATCCCGCGGCGCGCAAGGCCTCGCCGGCCTGCTCCGGCGACAGCTCGGGGTCCACCTTCAGGAAGAGCGCACCTTGCTCGCGCGCGTGCGCGGCGAGCGCGTCGAGCGCCGGGTGGAGCGAGCCATCGTCGGCGACCGGTCCCCGTGGCACGTACGCGATCCGCTGCCCGAGCGGCAGGCTGCGCCAGAGCACGAGCGCGACCGGGAGCGGATCGCCGAAACGGAGGAACTCGGCGCGCCAGCCCTGCGACTCGCGGATGCGTGCCCACGCCGAGGATTGGAGCACGTGTCCCCGCGGCGAGCGCACCGCGCTCTCGTCCCAGCCTGCCGGCGCCTCCGTCATGCGCCGGCGAGGCGCCGACGACCGACGAGCTGCCAGAGCGGGAACAGGCCGGGCGTCACCGGCGTCTCGAGCGCGCCGATCCACGACACGACCTGGCCGCCGAAGCCGAGCTTGAAGTTCTCGACCCCCGCAAGCGCATCCTGATCGCTCGAGGGCCGCTCAGCCAAGCCCCACATGTCGTACCGCGTGACGCCGAGCTCCTTCATTCGCATGAACGAGCGCCATTTCAACAGATAGAAGGGGCGCTCCTCCGCATGATGTCCGCTCCAGCCGCCGAAGAGCTCCCAGGCCCGGTCGGCCATGCGCACGACGAGCAGCGCACCCGCGTCGTCCTTGCCGACGCGCGCGATCTGGAAGTGCGCCCGTTCGCCGAAGGCGTCACGCAGGCGCTCGAAGTACGCGACGTCGTGGATACCGAACCGATCGCGCTCCGCGACGCGACGGAGGACGGCATGGAACCGCTCGACGTCGGCGGTCTCCTCGGTGACGACTCCCGCGCGCTCCGCCTTCCGGATGTACTGCCGGGTCTTCTTCCTCATGGCCGCGAGCATCGGCTCGGGACCCTGCGTGAGATCCATGAGCAGCGTGCGCGTCGGCTGCACGTGGACTGGCGCGGCCGCGATACGAGCCGAAACGAGCGCGTCGGGCGTCAGTGCGTCGGCCGCCACCTCGGGATCGCACAGCAGGCTCGTGCAGCGCTCGCTCCTCAGCGCCTCGCGGAGCGCGACGATCGCATCCGTGACGTCGGCGTTCGCGACGAGCGGCCCGCGTGGTGCATACGCGGCGACGAGGCCGAGCGGCAACGGCCGCAGCAGCACCTGCGCGACGCCGTTCTCGCCGAACACGAAGCGGCTCGCGCGCCAGCCGGATGCTGCCTTTACCTTCGCCCAGCCCTCCGATTGCAGGAGGTGAGGACGCCCGGTGGCTGCGACGAGCTCGTCCCAGCGCGCGACCTCGTCGGCGGTGGCCGGGCGTGCGCGCACTAGTGGCGGGCGCCGGAACGGCCGTGCTGATCCGCGGCACGGGCGGCCGAGGTCAAGGAGCCGAGGA
>JBKJTV010000043.1:0-4096 GCA_046589985.1 Candidatus Limnocylindria bacterium
ATCGGCCCGAGTATCGGCTCGCTCACGCTCCAGGCGAACTCCCCGATCCCCCACGGGATGCGCATCGTCGGGATCCACGACTGGATGACCCGCAGGAAGATCGCGAGCGTGATCGCGCCGGCGAGCACGTTGATGAACGCCTCGGCGAAGACGAGGAGCAGGCACGTCGTGCACACGGTCTAGCGCCTCACCGGCACGTCGAGCTTGTAGCGCGACGGCGTCGGTCCGGTCTGGCCCTGATACGAGGAGCCGAGCTCGGGAGAACCGTAGGGGCGCTCCGCCGGGGACGAGAGCTGGAAGAACGAGAGCTGCCCGATCCGCATGCCCGGGTAGAGCGTGATCGGGATCGTGTTCACATTCGACAGCTCGAGCGTGATGTGCCCGTCCCAGGCCGGGTCGATGAAGCCGGCCGTGCTGTGGATGAGCAGGCCGAGCCGGCCGAGCGAGCTCTTCCCCTCGACGCGGGAGACGAGATCGTCGGGAAGCCGGATCCGCTCCCGTGTCGAGCCGAGGACGAACTCATTCGGATGGAGGATGAACGGGCCGACGTCGATCTCGATCAGCTCCGTGATGTCGTCGAGCGGCTTCGCGAGATCGATGTGCGTGTGATGGGCGGACCGGAAGACCCGGAAACGGTGGTCGAGCCGGATGTCGAGGCTCGCCGGCTGCACGCAATCCGCGTCGAACGGGTCGATACCGATGCGGCCGCTCTCGATCGCGGCGCGGATGTCGCGGTCGGAGAGGACCATCAGGATCGCAGGATACGTTCGCGCAGCTCGGTCCAGGTCCGCACGGCGACGTCCGCCTCGGGAACGCGCTCCGTCTCGTAGCCCCAGAGGACCTGGATCGCCTGCGCGCCGGCCGCCCGCGCCATCTTCATGTCCGTCACGGTGTCACCGACGACAGCGGTCTCCGAGGGACGGACCCCAAGCGCTGCCATCGCGGCCAGCGCAAGGTCCGGCTCCGGCTTCGCGCGGGCAACGGAGTCGCCGCCGAGGTACGCGTCGATCTCCCGCCGGAGGCCGAGGCCGCGCAGGATCCGCTCGCAGTCGGCGGCCCGCTTCCCCGTCACGGTCGCCTGCCGGATGCCGGCGCGCCGGAAGGCACGAAGCGTCGTGATCGCGCCGCGGTAGAGCCTCGTCGCAGGGATCGCGACCAGGTCGTAGGTCGCCCGGTACTCCGTTTGATAGGTGACCGCGTCCGCGTCGGACAGGTCAGGCCAGGCGAGGCGGAAGATGTCCGCGAGCGGCAGACCAGTCATGCGACCGACCTCGTCGAACGCGAGCGGTCGTCCCCCGTGGCGGCCGATGACCTGGTTCGCGGTATCGACGACGAAGCGGACGCTGTCAGTGAGGGTCCCGTCTAGATCCCAGAGGACCGCACGCAATTGTGGCGGCGCGGAGGCCGGCCTCAGCGGCGCTTGCGCCGTGGCGCGACGACAGGCTGCGCACCGATGCGCAGCGCGATCTGCTCGGCGAGGCCGCGGCCGCGGGCGTCCTCACGCAGCCGGACGAGCTGCGCGAGCTCGTCGTACAGGGCATCGGGATCGTCCAGACGCGCGTACACGATCTTGAAGCGCAGGTAGCTCATCGGGTCGACCGAGGCAAGTCGCTCGAGCACCATCTCGCCGATGCGCTGCGAGGTCACGTCAGCGGCGCCGCTCTGCCGGATCGTCGTCTCGATGTCGTCGATGAGTCCCGCGATCTGCTGCGCCGCGAGGCCCTTCGAGGCTGCCTTCTCGATCGCGCTTACGAGCTTACGGCGGTCGAACTCCTGCCTCGAGCCGTCCCGCTTGCTGACCTGGATCCGCGCGGACTCGGCGCGCTCCTGTGTCGTGAAGCGTCCACCGCAGCCGTCGCAGGCACGCCGACGACGGATCGCGCTGCCCTCGTCCGCCTCGCGCGAATCGATGACGCGTGTGTCGGAACGATTGCAGGTCGGACAGCGCACGACCACAAGATATGGGATGGGCGCGCACAACCGCTAGGACGCGCCCCGGGTGGGAGGGCTGTCCGAGGGGCCGGGGCGGTACCTGTACCGCGTCTTAGCGGCCAACACCGAGCAGGAACAGCAGGATCAACAGCAGGAGCGGTGCGCCAAGCAGCCAGCCCAAGATCAGGATCATCTCGTCATCTCCCTTTTCATCAGATAGTCAGAGATCAGATGCGGTCGGGCGCGCGATCGACGCGCGCCGCGACGCGGCGTGAGATCCACATGGGCTCCCCGGAGCCCAGCCATCCGCCGACGACACCACCCATCAGTCCGACGAGCATCGACGCCGCAGCGGCCATCGCGGAGTTGCGTGCGGCCTTTGCGATGTTCGGGTCCACCGGCTGGCCGGCGACGGCGGGCTGCCCCGCCGGAGCAGGTGCGAGACCTGAGTACCAGCCGTTCAGGTACTGCGCCGCCTGCGACGCGAGCGCGAGCAGAACGACCGTCGCGATGACGAAGGTGATCGCTCCGTACAACACGGCTGTTTCGGGGATGCGCACTCCCGCGATACGCACCGCGATGTAGCCACCGAGCGCGAAGGCCCAGAACGAGGCGAAGATGGCGAAGGCGAGCGCCCAGAACCCCACGCCGCTCCATTCGGTGACGCGTCCTTCGATCCCCGCCTTGTGCGCGCCGACGGCGGTCCCGATGAATCCGAACAGGACGACCGCGACGACGCTCGTGAGCGCTCCGACCCAGATCCCGCTCCAGGTCATCGTGAGCGCGGCGACGGCTGCTTCAGCCCGCGCTCCGGGCATCCGTGTGCTCGTGGCCCCGTGGTCCCTCACGTCCATGTGCGTCCTCCCGATTACGAAGTGCCGGATAGAAAGCTGCACCCCGGTCGGACGACCGGGGTGCAGGGCGCGTGCCAACCTGTTCGGGAAGCGACTCAGCGACGGCGCAGGAAGCTCGGGACCTCCAGGTCGTTCGGGTCGTAGGTCTTCTGCTCGTCGCTCTTGGCCGCGGCTCCGTTCGGCGCCGACACGCCGGCCGCGACCGCGGAGCGCTCGGTCGGGCGGGACTCGATCTGGCGGCGGTAGATGGGCTGCTCGATGCGCTTCAGGGGGCGGGTCAGATCGAAGCCTGTGGCGATGACGCTGATCTTCACATCGCTGCCCATGCGCTCGTCGATGACCGCCCCGAAGATGATGTTCGCCTCAGGATCCGCGGCCGCGTGGATGATCTCGGCCGCCTCGTTCACCTCGAAGAGCGTGAGGTCCGGCCCGCCGGTGATCGTGAAGAGCACACCGCGCGCGCCGTCGATGGACTGCTCGAGGAGCGGAGACATGATCGCCTGCCGCGCGGCGTCGGCCGCTCGCGCTTCACCGGCACCGTGGCCGATGCCCATGAGCGCACTGCCCGCGTTCGTCATGATCGTGTTCACGTCAGCGAAGTCCAGATTGATGAGGCCGGGCACGGTGATGAGATCGCTGATGCCCTGCACGCCCTGACGAAGGACGTCGTCGACGATGCGGAACGCATCGACCATGCTCGTCTTCTTCTCGACGACCTGGAGCAGCCGGTCGTTCGGGATGGTGATGAGCGTGTCGACCTTGTCGACGAGCTCCTGGATCCCCTGCTCCGCGAGGAGCCGGCGCTTCGCGCCCTCGAACTGGAAGGGCTTCGTGACGACCGCGACGGTGAGCGCACCGATGTCCTTCGCGATCTCCGCGATGATCGGCGCCGCACCGGTCCCGGTGCCACCGCCCATCCCCGCGGTGATGAAGATCATGTCGGCTTCCTTGAGCGCCTCGTAGAGCTTCTCGCTGTCGTCCTCAGCGCTCTTGCGCCCGACCGACGGGTCGGCGCCCGCGCCGAGACCGCGCGTGATCTTGTCGCCGATGCGGATCTTGTGTGGGGCGTCCGAGAGGAGGAGCGCCTGAGCGTCGGTGTTCACGGAGATGAACTCGACGCCCATGAGCTCGGCTCGGATCATGCGGTTGACGGCGTTCGAGCCACCACCGCCGACACCCACCACCTTGATGAGCGCGAAATTCTCGATATCCGAACGTAGCGGCATGAGAGGGGCAGCCTCCTTCTGACGGATTCCATGCCGCTGCCCCTCCCCAGAGCTTGAGCATGGGCTTATTCAGTTGCTGGGGAC
>JBKJTV010000165.1:0-11446 GCA_046589985.1 Candidatus Limnocylindria bacterium
TCCGAACGTAGCGGCATGAGAGGGGCAGCCTCCTTCTGACGGATTCCATGCCGCTGCCCCTCCCCAGAGCTTGAGCATGGGCTTATTCAGTTGCTGGGGACTATACCCCGCCCTGGCTGCAATGGAACACCCTCCGAGCGCTCAGGGCATGAGTCCGCGGAAGAGCTTGCCGAGCCGCGCGCCGAGACCCTCGCCCGGTGCGCGCCCGCGGGTCCGCTCGTCGCCCTCATTCCAGGACCGGGCGCCCCAGAGGAGCAGCCCGCTCCCGGCCGCGTAGGGCGGCGCGGCGACCGAGTCGGTGAGCCCGCCGAGTCCGCGCGGCGAGACGACCCGGGCGCTCATCCCGAGCTGGTCACGCCCCGCGCGCGCGATGCCCTGGAGCAGGGCGCCGCCACCGGTGAGGACCAGCCCCGCCTGGAGGCGGTTCGTCGCGCCGGCCGTCTCGACCTCGGCCGCGATGAGCTTGTAGAGCTCGAAGATGCGCGACTCGATGATCTCGGCGACGTGGCGCCTGGTGACGCCGTGGGAGACGTCCTCCCCGATCGACGTGATCTGCACCACCTCGTCGGGATCGACGTCGATCGGGAGCGCCGTGCCGTGTCGGAGCTTCACGCTCTCGGCGACGTCGGGCGTCACGCGCAGGACGATGCCGAGGTCGGCGGTGATCGTCCGCGCGCCGATCGGGACCGTCGCGGCGTGGGCGATGGAGCCGTCCTGGAAGATCGCGACATCGGTCGTATCGCCGCCGAGATCGACGAGGCACACGCCGAGCTCGCGATCCTCGTCCGTGAGGACGGCCTCGCCTGTGGCGAGCGGCGCGAGGACGAGCTGGTCGATCTCGATGCCCGCCCGCTGGACACACTTCGAGAGGTTCTGCACGCTCGTCGAGGACGCCGTGACGATGTGGGTCTCGACCTCGAGCCGAACGGCGCTCATGCCGATCGGGTCGCGCACGCCGGGCTGGCCGTCGACGACATAGCCACGTGGGATGACGTGGAGGATCTCCCGGGTGTTCGGGATCGAGACCGCGCGTGCCGCCTCGATCGCGCGCAGCGTGTCGTCGCGATGCACGTCGTGCCCGCCGCCGGAGACCGCGACCATTCCGCGCGAGTTCTGCGAGCCGATGTGGCTGCCGGCGATGCCGACGAGTGCGGACCTGACCTTCAGTCCGGACATCCGCTCGGCGGCCTCGACCGCGGAGGTGACCGACTGGACGGTGCGATCGATGTCGATGACGACGCCCTTGCGTAGTCCGTCGGACGGGGCCTGCCCGATACCGATCACGTCGACGCCACCCGAGCGGTTCAGCTCGCCGATGAGGACGCAGACCTTCGTGGTGCCGATATCGATCCCGACGAGGATGGACTGCTCAGCCACGCGTCACCCCGATACTGCGATCTCTCCTCATTCCCCGCCGCAGGTTATAGGAAATGCCTCCGGATGACGGCGACGTTCTGGAAGATGCGCCAGCCGAACGCAAAGAGCGCGACCAGGTAGAGGTCGATCCCGAGGCGGTCGCCGAGGAAGGTGAGCGCCGCTGCGAGCAGGGCGTTCGTGTAGAAGCCGGAGAGGAAGATCCGCGTCGAGAAATGACCCTCGAACTCCGCACGCAGGGCGCCAAGGAGGGAGTCGAGCGCCGCGAGGATGCCGACCGCCGTGTAGCGGGCGAGGTCGAGGGGCAGGTTGACCCGCAGCGCCAGGCCGAGCAGGACGCCGGCAACGAGACCGAGGAGCGGCAGCCACATAGACGGAAGTGGCTAACGGGGACTGAAGACGATCCGCTCGGGGCTGCGCACGTCGACATAGTCTAGCGGCCGGTCGGGCTCGTTCCGCAGGAATTGACGGACGACGACGAGCTTCTCGTCGAGGTTCTCCGGGCCTCCGAAACGCACCTCCCACCGCGCGCCGCTGCGCAGCACGATCCCGTTCGGGCCGGCGTCGATGACGACCTCGGGCTGGCGCAGGTCCGCGCGAAGCTCGCCGGGGGCGAGCGCAGCGAGACGAAGCGCCGCCCGCACGAGCGCGGGGTCCAGCCGCTCGCCCGCGGTCCGCCGCGCGACGCGGTCGTCGCGGACGCGGAGCGCGGGAGCGGCCGTGGGGTCGATGGAGGCGAAAAGCACCCCGTCGCGGTCAACGAACCACTCCACCGTGCCGACCTGCCAGCGGCCGAGGGCCTCCCGCTCGATGAGCGCGACGCGATACGTCCCAAGCACGTCGAGCTCGACGGTCGCATCGCGGACCGCCGGGAGCACCCGGAGACGGGCCCGCGCCTCGACCGCGCTCGCACGGAACGCCCTCGCCCCCTCGAGGCCGCCCGCGGCGATGATCTCGGCGGGCGTGGTGTGGCGGGCGCCGGAGACCTCGCCACGCCGCAGCGTCGCAAGGTCGCTGACGGAGAGGGTCACCAGCGCCGCGAGGCATCCGCCGGCGACGAGGCCGGCGAGCGCGCGGCCACGGTCCAGCGGGCGCCGTCTGGCGGGACGGCGCTTGTCCTGGGTACGCGACCGCCCCGGCCTAGCGCGCCCGCCGATGCGCATCCTCCAGCGCCCAGCCGAGGAGCTTCTCGAGGAGGGCCTCGAACGGGATCCCGGCGGCGCGCGCGGCCTTCGGCACGAGGCTGTTCGCGGTCATGCCCGGGATCGTGTTCACCTCGAGCACGACCATCCGGTCGTCGGAAGTCCAGATGAGGTCGGTACGCGAGATCCCGCGGCAGCCGAGGGCCTGGTGCGCCTGCAGCCCGAGCTCCTGCGCCCGGCGCGCCACCGCCTCGGGGATGGGGGCCGGGACGATCTCCTCGCTCTCCCCCGCGTCGTACTTGGCGCGGTAGTCGAAGAACGCATGCTTCGTGACGATCTCGATGACCGGCAGGGACTGCAGCTCGTCGTTCCCGATGACCGCCACGGTCAGCTCGCGCCCGATCGCCCGCTCTTCGACGAGCGCGCGTTCGTCGTAGCGCAGCGCTTCCGCGATCGCGGCCTCGAGCTGATCCGCGCGCTCGACGATCGATGACCCGACGCTCGAGCCCTGCTGCACCGGCTTCACGAACGCGGGCAGCGGTACCGCGCCGGCACGCGGATCATCGGCCCGCGTGACCGCCACGCCGCGCGGGACCTCGAGGCCGTTCGCCGCAAGCACGGTCTTCGCCATGACCTTGTCCATAGCGAGCGCCGACGCGAGGACGCCCGAGCCGGTGTACGGAAGGCCCAAGATCTCGAGCATCCCCTGGATCGTGCCGTCCTCGCCCCACGGGCCGTAGAGCGAGATGAGCACGACGTCGAGCGGCTCGGCGCCGGCACCGATGGCGCGGGTCGCCGGCACGAGGGCGCGGGTCGCGCTCGCGATCTGGTCCTCGAGGCCCCGCGGAAGCGTCTCGTGCGTCGGGACGGCCTCGAGCCTGCCTCCGCCGGCCTGAAGCCTTTGCGCCTCCGCGCGCTGCTCCGCCGTGAGCGCCCGGTTCCTCGCCATGAGCGCGAGCGGGTCGAGCAGGATGACGTCGTAGCGGTCGGCCGGCAGGCTCGCGGCGATCTGCGCGCCGGCCGCGAGCGAGATGTCCCGCTCGGCCGACGCTCCGCCGGCAAGGATCCCGACCCGGATCCTTCGACCTCCGCTCACCATTCCCCCACCCGCTCGACCTCCGGCACCAGGTCGATGCCGAACTTCGCCTTCACCTCCGACATGCAGCGCTGCATGAGCGTCCACACGTCGCGCGCGGTCGCGTCACCGGTGTTCACGATGAAGTTCGCGTGCTTCTGGCTCACCTCGGCGCCACCGAGGCGCGCACCCTTGAGGCCCGCGGCCTCGATGAGCCGACCCGCGTGGTCGCCCGGCGGGTTGCGGAAGATCGAGCCGGTGTTCGGCTGTGCGAGTGGCTGCTTCTGGATGCGCTCGTTCGCCATCTCCTTGATCTTCGCGACTGCCGCCGCGCGGTCCCCACGCACGCCGCGGAAGCGCGCGCGTACGCAGATGATCGGGGTGCCCTGCAGCGAGCTGGTCCGATACGCGTAGCCGAACCTGTCGTTGTCCTGCGTCCAGACGTCGCCGTTCAGGTCGACGAGCGTCGCATCGACGAGCGCGTCCGAGGTATCGCTGCCGAACGCGCCCGCGTTGCCGTGCACCGCGCCACCGACCGTCCCCGGCACGGTCGCCATCCATTCGAGGCCCGCGATCCCGTTTCGCGCGGCGACCGCGGCCACGCTCGCGAGCGGTGTCCCCGGTGCGGCGGTCACGAACAGGCCGTCGACCTCTGTCTCACTCCAGCTGTTATGCAGCACGACACCGCGGATGCCCTCGTCCGACACCAGAAGGTTCGTCCCGCCGCCGAGCAGGAACACGGGCAGCTCGTGCTCGCGCGCGACCTTGATCGCGCCGAGCAGATCATCCTCGCTTCGCGCGCGCACGTAGAAGTCGGCGGGGCCACCGATGCGCAGCGAGGTGTGCTCCCGCAGCGGTTGATCCCGCGCACCGAGGCGTTCCATCATGCGGGCGTCCGCTCCCGCAGCAGCTCGAGCAGACGCTCCCCTGCCGGTCGGATGTCGCCCGCGCCGAGGATGAGGACGGTGTCACCCGGCCGCGCAAGGTCCGCGAGGAGCCGCGCCGCCTCGTCGGGGTCGCGGGCGTACGCGGCGCCCGCGCGCGTCGCCAGCTCGCGAGCCCCGCCCCGCAGATCCGCGTCGCGTCGCGCGGAGGCGAAGGTCTCGGCGACGACCGCAGCGTCCGCGAGCCGGAGCGCGGACACGAAGTCCTCGAAGAACGCCTCGAGGCGGCCTGCGGTGTGTGGCTGGAACAGCGCGATCACGCGCCCTCCCGGCCGCGAGACGGCCGCGACCGACGCTCGGATCTCCACTGGGTGATGTGCGTAGTCGTCGATCACAGTGATGCCGCCCGCTCTCCCGAGCTCCTCGAGCCGGCGCGAGGTGCCCCGGAAGGCCCCGAGACCGCGTGCAGCGGCGGCCGGATCGGCGCCGACCGTCGTGGCGGCGAGCAGCGCGGCCGCTCCGTTCAGCGCGTTGTGCCACCCCAGCACTCCAAGTGCCGCCGTCATGCGGCCGGACCGCAGCCGTGCCCGCTCCGCCACCGAGAACGTGTTGGGTAGCGTGCATTCATGCGGATCCGTCTCCGACCACACGCGATGAGTGGCGGAGTCTGCCAGCCCGTACGTGAGGACGTGCACCTGCTCGGACGCGGCGGCGGCGAGGGCCTGGGCGCCCGGATCGTCCGCGCAGGCGATCAGGGTGCCGCCAGACATGATCCCGCTCACGAAAACGCGGAAAGCCTCCCGGTACTCGTCACGGGTCGGGAACAGGTCGACGTGGTCGTGGTCGATGTTCGTCACGACCGCCACGGCCGGCTCGAGCGCCTGAAAGACGCGGTCGTACTCGTCGGCCTCGATGACGAGCACATCGCTCGTCCCGACGTGCGCGTTCGTCCCGGTCTCCGCGAGCGCCGCGCCGCAGATGAGCGAGGCGTCGATGCCGGCGTGCTGGAGCGCCGTCCAGGTCATCGCCGTCGTCGTCGTCTTGCCGTGCGTGCCGGCGATCGCGACGACGCGCTTCCCCTTCGCGAGGAAGCGCCAGGCATCGTGCCGCTTCCACACCGGGAGGCCGCGTGCGAGCGCGGCGGCGACCTCGGGGTTGTCCTCTTGGTAGGCGCTCGAGCGCACCACGACATCCGCGCGAGCGAGGTGCGCCGGATCAAAGGTCTCGTGCACGGTGGCACCGAGCCCGCGCAATGCCTCGGACAGCGGCCAGCGGCCCTGATCGGAGCCGCTCACCTCGCCGTGCGCGAGAAGCAGCCGCGCGACCGCGGACATGCCGGTGCCGCCGATGCCGACGACGTGGAACTTCAAGCGCATCCGCCGAGACGCAGCACGTCGCGCGCGATCTCCACCGCCGCGTCCGGCCGTCCCGCTCGCCTGGCGGCCTCCCGCATCCGGCCGAAACGGGACGGATCGTTCAGCAGCCCGACGACGACCGCGGAGAGCCGGTCCGAGGAGAGCTCGCTCTCCGTGATGAGGACCGCTGCACCCACCTCGACGACGCTGCGCGCGTTCGCGGCCTGGTGGCCGCTCATCGACGCGCCGAACGGGATGAGCACGAGCGGCACGCCGAAGGCCAGCGGCTCCGCGATCGAGGATGAGCCGGCGCGGCCGATGACGAGGTCCGCCGAAGCGAGCGCGGCGCCCATCTCCTCGTTCAGGAAGCCGTATGGCTGGTAACGGTCGCGCAGGTCAGCCGGGAGCGTCGCCTTCTTCGCCACCTGGCGTGCGAGGTGCGCGGGCCCGGTGTGGTGCACGACGAACGCCTTTCGCAGGAGCTGGGCGAGCGCGCCGGAGAGCGCTTCGTTCACGCGCTCCGAGCCCTGGCTGCCACCGGTGACAAGGACGACGGTCTCGTCGCGCGGGATGCCGAGCCGTTCGCGCCCGGCCTCCCGCGTCCAGCGCAGGAGCGAGCGGCGGATCGGGTTGCCGGCGAGGACCGTCTTCGACGGGGGCAGGTGACGCTCGGTCCCGGGGAACGTCGCACCGATGCGCGCCGCCCAGCGCGCGAGCGCCTTGTTCGCACGGCCGGGCACGACGTTGCCCTCCCAGAGATACACCGGCACGCGGAGCGCCCGCGCGGCCAGGATCACGGGGTACGCGATCGCACCCCCGCTCGTGAGGCAGACCGACGGACGGAAGCGTGCGACCTTCACGAGTGCGGTGGCGAACGCCAGCGGCATCGCCAGGTTGTTGCTCAGGAATGCGACCCGCGAATCAGGATCACGGAGCGATGCGAGCGGTAGCCGGTAGAAGGGCAGGCCTGACTTCGCGACGAGGTCAGCCTCGAGCCCGCGTCGACCACCCACGAAGAGGAAACGGACGCCGGGGCTTCCCTCCAGCAGCGCCTCCGCGACCGCGAGAAGCGGGCTCACGTGGCCCCCCGTCCCGCCGCCCACGAGGAGCACCCGGCACGCCCGACCGCGCGGCACCTTGCTGTCCAACGTTGAGGAGTATGCCGACGGCGACGAGGCTCACGCACAGCGAGGAGCCACCGTACGAGATGAACGGCAGGGTGATGCCCGTGAGTGGCACGAGGCTCGCGACGACGGCCATGTTCAGCCAGGCCTGGAAGGCGAGCCACGCCGTGATCCCGGTCGCGAGGAGCGCGCCTGCGGTATCGGGAGCGCGAAGCGCGATGCGGATGCCCTTGAATGCCAGGAGCAGGAACAGCACCACCACACCGAGGGTCCCGAGCAGACCGAGCTCGTTGCCGAGCACGGCGAAGATCGAGTCGGTGTACGCGGCAGGCAGGTAGCCGAATTTCTCCTTCCCCGCGCCGAGGCCTTCGCCGAAGGGCCCACCGAGCGCAAGCCCGTAGATCGCCTGGATCGTCTGGTACCCCGAGCCCTGTGGATCGCTCCACGGATCGAGGAAGGTCAGGATGCGCCGCAGCCGGTAGGGCTGGACCACCGCGAGGGCGGCGACCGCGACGAGCGCCAGGGCGCCGAGTGCCGCGAACTCACGCAGCCGCGCGCCGGCAACGAAGTACATCGAGAACGCGATCGCGACGATGACGATCGAGGTGCCAAGGTCCGGTTCCGCGATGACGAGGCCGACGACGAGGCTCGCTACACCGAGGAACGGCAACGTCACGGAGGAGCGCCCCATCTCGGCGCGATGCGATGCGAACCAGAAGGCGAGATAGACGATGAGCGCAAGCTTCGCCAGCTCCGCCGGCTGCACGCCCGCGAACGAGCCGAGACGGATCCAGCGCGACGCGCCGCCGACGGTCGTCCCGACACCGGGGATGAGCACGGCGATGAGAAGAACGACCGCGGCCGCGAGCGCCGGGAGTGCGAGCGCCCGGTAGCGGTGGTAGTCGGCGCGTGCTGCCACGAACATCCCGCCCAGGCCGACGAGCGCCCAGGCCGACTGTTGGATCAGGAAGTAGCGCGGCTCGTCCAGCGTGTCGAGGGCGCGGATGCCGCTCGCGCTGTAGACCATTGCGAGGCCGACTGCGAGGAGCACGAGCACCACCGCCAGGAGCGGGAGGTCGTAGGAGGTCGTTCGCGGCAGCCGAAGCCTCATGCCGGCAGTGCCCGTGCGAGCTGGCGGAAGCGCTCGCCGCGCTCCTCGTACGACTTGAACATGTCGAAGGACGCCGACGCGGGCGACAGGAGCACGACGTCGCCCGGCTCGGCCATCGCGTGTGCCCGCTCCACCGCCTCGTCGAGCGTGGCCGCGCGCACGACCTGCACGGTCGATCCGGGGTGGGTGCGCTTCGCGGCGAGGATCGCGGCCTCGATCTCGTCGGCCGATTGGCCGATGAGGATCGCACCCCGCGCCCGTCGCACGACCGTCCGACCGAGCTCCGCGAAGTCCGCGCCCTTCCCCACGCCACCGAGGATCACGACGGGTGGTCGCGAGTAGGCCTCGATCGCGGGGATCGTCGCGAACGGCGTCGTTCCCTGCGAGTCGTTCACCCACCAGACGCCGCCGCGCTCGACGACGAACTCGAGCCGGTGTGGGAGCCCTTCGAACGAGCGGAGCACGTCAGCGATCGCCTCGGTCGGTATGCCGTAGATCCCGCCGACGACGGACGCGGCGAGCGCGTTCGAGAGGTTGTGACGCCCGGGCACGCGAAGGTCTTTCGCCCCGCAGATGATCTCGCGCCGCTCGCCGTCGGCGATGACGAGACGGTCGGCCTCGTCGAGGAACGCGCCGCGTCGCGGCCGGAGCGTCAGGGAGTAGCCACGCAGCTCGGAATCGGCGCCGGTGTGTAGCCCGAGGCTCGAGGGATCATCCAGATTGAGCACCGCGATGTCGCGCGACCCCTGCCAACGGACGATGTTGCTCTTCGCCTCGACGTAGGCCTCGCGCGTGCCATGGTGGTCGAGGTGGTCCTCCAGGACATTCGTGACGACGGCGACGTGCGGGCTCACGCCGAGCGTCTCGAGCTGGAAGCTGGAGAGCTCGAGCACGACGATGTCGTCGCGGCCGATGTTCGGGAGCTCCTGGATGATCGCGGTGCCGATGTTCCCGCCGACATGCACCCGGCGGGTGCCCTTCCCGAGGATCCTCGCGGCGAGGGTCGTCGTCGTGCTCTTGCCCTTCGTCCCGGTGATACCGACGATCTCGGCCGGGCACAGGCGGAAGAAGAGACCGATCTCGGTGAGCACCGGGATCTCCCGCTGCCGTGCGCGCAGCACCGTCGGTGAGCGTGGACGCAGACCGGGAATGACGAAGACGAAGTCCGGCTCCGCGAGTGCCGCATCGTCGCTCCCTGGCCCGAGCACGAGCTCGACCGGCAGCGTGCCGAGCCGCGCGATCCCCACGGCGAGCTGATCGGCGGGCTTCGGGTCACTCACGGTCACGCGCGCGCCGTTCGCGGCGAGGAACTGCGCGAGGCCCGACGCGGTCCGGCCACTTCCCAGGCCAAGGATCGTGACGCGACGGCCCTGGAAGTCGCCGGCGTGGATCGGGGCGTCGAAGATGAGGCTCACGGCCGTCCCTTCGGCCGGCCGAGGACCGCGAGCGCCGTCCCCTGCGGGCCCCGCTCGCCGCGCGAGCGGTACGACCAGAGGTCTGCGCCGCCGCAACGCGTGCAGAGGTCGGCACGCTCGATCGTGCGCACGCCGGCGTCCGCGAGCTGCGCCGCATTCGCGCCCCAGAGATCGAAGGTGATCCGGTCGTTACGGGTCTGTATCGCATCGGCGGCCTCCGGGCCGAGACGCTCGCGGATGAGCTCGGCGCGCGCCCCGTCGATCGCGTAGCAGCACGGGCCGATCGAGGGCCCGATGGCGGCGACGAGGCTGGCGGCGTCAGCACCGGCCGTCACGAGCTCCTGCACGAGTGCCTGGGCCACCCGCTTCGACGTGCCCTCCCAGCCTGCGTGTGCGACACCCAGCGGGCCGCTCCCGTCCGCGACGAGGACAGGCACGCAGTCCGCGGCGGCGACGCCGAGCAGCACGCCGGCCTCGTCGGTCCACAGCGCGTCACCCTCGGGCGCCGGGCTCGCGCCGTGCGGCGCGCGCACGACGCGAGCGCCGTGGACCTGCCGCACGCGCACGACCTCCGCGAAGCCGAGCCGGCCGGCGAGACGCTCGCGGGCCTGGTCCTGCTCGTCCTGCGGGAACACGGATCCCGCGAGGCTCCCTTCCCGGCACGTGGTGAACCCCGCAACGAGGCCGAGCGAGGTGAGCGCCGGAGAGCGGAGCAGGCCTTCGACCAGCGGCCACCTCGTCGCCGGCGACGTCCGGAGCGGCGTGGCCATCTAGAGCGGAGTCACGATCGCGAGCATGGCGGCCACGATCGCGCCGAGCGCGCCGATCAGCCAAAAGCGCATCGTCACCTGCGACTCCGGCCAGCCGATGGCCTCGAGATGGTGATGGAACGGCGCCATCCGGAACACGCGCTTGCCGCGGAGCTTGTACGAGCCGACCTGGATGATCACGGACACCGTCTCAGCGACGAAGATCACGCCGGCGACCGGCAGCAGCAGAACGAAGCCGGTCGTGAGAGCGACGGCTGCCAATGTCGCGCCGAAGGCGAGCGAGCCGACGTCTCCCATCATGAAGACGGCAGGGTGCACGTTGAACCAGAGGTAGGCGAGGAGCGCGCCGACCATCGCGGCACAGAACACGACGAGCCACGGGAAGCCGCGAGCCTGCGCGATGAGTGCGAACGCCAGGAACGCGAAGACGGCGAGTCCGCCAGCCAGACCGTCGAGCCCATCCGTGAGGTTCACAGCGTTCGACATCGCGATGATCACGAACACCGCAAGCGCCACGAAGGCCACCGCGCCGATCTCGAGCTCGCCGTAGAGCGGCACGTACACGCCGGTGATGCCGAAGTGCCGCTGGATGTAGAGCGCGCCGGCGATCCCGACGATGAGCTGCCAGACGAGCTTGTGGCGGCCGCGGATGCCGAAGCCGTACACGACGTTCACGTAATCATCGATCGCGCCCAGCGCGCCGACACCGACGAGCGCCCCGATCGGCACGATCGTCTGCGCCAGGTAGTCGCCCCGGATCGGCTCGGGCAGCACGGCATAGAGGACGACCCAGATGAACGCCACCACGCCGATCGGCAGGAGGCCGCCCATCGTGAGGAGGCCCTGCTTCGCGTAGTGCGACTGCGGGCCCTCGCGCCGGATCTGCTTGCCGATCCGGAAGTAACGCAGGGCGCGGATGAACGGCCCGGTCAGGACCAGGCCGAGCACGAACGCGAGGAGCAGCACGCCGAGCGCGAGGCCGGAGGGATCCTGCATCACGCGTGCTCCTTCGGCGCGACGAGCGCGTCGGCGAGACGGTCGAGCGCGAGCGCACGCGAGCCCTTCACGAGGATCGTGTCCCCATCACGGAGCGATCGCTGGATGAGGATCAGGGCCTCCGCAGCATCGCCCGCCGCATGCGCGTCCTGGTGGCCGGCCGCGCGCGCGGCCGAGACGATCGTCGCCGCCAGCTCGCC
>JBKJTV010000253.1:0-2975 GCA_046589985.1 Candidatus Limnocylindria bacterium
GGGCGGCGTCCAGGGCCTTCTCGCGATCTGCACCAGCCATTGCGGTGTCCCGTTCTCTCGTCGTGTGTGTCGGTACATCTGCGACGCTAGGACGAGCCACCGACAGTCCCTGATCAGCACCCTCACCTGCTGTGGAGAACCTCGCCCACCGTCGTACCTGTGGACAGATGCTAGCCCGAACAGGTGTTCGATGGCGTGTTTGGTCACGGCGTGTCGCGCGTGTGGTCACGACGGTTCAGACGGGTCGTCGGGTCAGCCGTCCGGCGAGCACGACCGTGGCGGCCAGCAGGGCCGCGAAGGACGCGAGTGCGGGATAGCCCAGCTCGCCCACGATGACCCCCGCAAGCGCTCCCCCACCCGCCGCGGTCAGCGCCATCGCCATGTCGGAGGTGCCCTGCACGTCGGTGCGCGCCTCGATCGGGGTCCGGTCGGCGATCACCGTCGAAGCGGCCACGGTCGCGCACGACCAGCCCAGGCCGAGCAGGAAGAGCCCGGTGAAGATCTGCCACGACGATCCCTCGGGCGAGAGCCCGCAGAGCGCCAGCGCCACGAGCAGGACGACGCCCCCGGTCATCAGCACCGCGCTGCGGCCGAACTGGTCGGCGGCCCAGCCCACCAGTGGCGAGAAGGCGAACATCCCCAGCACGTGGACCGAGATGACGAACCCGATGACCTGCAGGTGTGCCCCACCGTGCTCCATGTGCAGCGGCGTCATGATCATCACGGTCACCATCGCGGCATGGGCACAGGCCATCGCGACCACCGCGGCCCCCACGGCCGGCACCTCGCGCACGACGGTGACGAACCGCCCCCACGATCGACCGCGCGGCTCGGGACCGACGCTCAGGGTGATCCCGGCCGTGTGCTGCGCGAGGAGCAGCGGGTCCGGGCGCAGACGCACTGCGACCCATCCGGCTGCCACCACGAGGACGACGGCGCCGATCGCGAAGCCCCCGGTGAGCTCGGGGATGCCGACGGACCGGGCGAACCCCCCACCCACACCGGTCAGGTTGGGCCCGGCGACCGCACCGATCGTCGTCGCCCACACCACCACCGACAGGGCACGCGCGCGGTGCTCCTCGGTGGCGAGGTCGGTCGCGGCGTAGCGGGAGCCGCTGTTGACCGCCGAGGTGGCACCGAGCAGCACGGCACCGGCGAGCAGCACCAGCATCGAGTCCACCACGCCTGCGACGACGGCGAGCGCTGCGCCAGTGGCCCCGACGAGGTAGCCGAGGACGATGCCGACCCGGCGACCCCGACGGCGCATGACCCGCGCCAGGCCGTAGGCCGCCGCGGCCGTGCCGAGCACCTGGAAGGTCTGTGCCAGCCCCGCCAGCGTCTCGCTGCCGGAGATGTCGCGGGCCAGCAGCGACGCGGTCGCCACGCCGACCGTGACGCCGACGGCGCCGATCGCCTGGGAGACCACCAGCGTGCGGACCGTGTGGCGCTGGGCGGCCTCGAGGTCGACGCCCGAGGTGGCGTGGGTGGTCACTTCTCGGTGTCCGGGAGGTCGAGGTGGCGCCACACGGCGGCCCAGACCTGCTTGGGCGGAACACCTGCGTCGAGCGCCTCCCTGGTCGTGCGCCCGTCGAGGTCGTGCACGACGGTCAGCTCGGCCCAGCTGCGCGAGTAGGCGCGCCCCAGCGCATGGTCGAGCCGCGCCCAGAACTCGGTGTGCCTCATGGGGCCACCACATCACGGACCGCCGACACCTCGAGCCAGGACTCCGACCGCTTGCCGTCGATGCCCGAGCGGACGTCGACATCGGTCCAGCCGCTGGCGAGGACCGCTTCGCGCAGCGCGTCAGCGCGCCAGTAGGTGAAGTGCCGCGGGCGGCTGATCGAGCCGTGTGTCGACCACCCGTCTCCGTCGCCTTCCTTGAGCGAGACCCGCAGCAGTCCACCGGAACGGGTGACGTCCGCGACCCGGGCGAGGACCGCGGGGAGGTCCACCCGGGCGACATGGAGGAGCGCGGCGTTGGCCCAGACCCCGTCGTACTTCCCCGACCGCGACGAAAGGTCGTCGACCAACGGGTCCAGCACGTCGGCGTCGTGCCCCTGCTCACGCAGGAGGTCGACGAACGCCGGGGTGATGTCGGTGCGCCGCACCTGGAGCCCGAGCTCCTCCATCAGGAGGGCGTCACGGCCGCCACCCGAGCCCACCTCCAGGACCCGTGCGCCAGCGCCGAGACGGGCGGCGAGCTGCTCGATGTCAGCCCTGACGGAGTCTGGCATCTGCGCGCCGGCCTCGGCGTACGCCGCCGCGTCGAGGTCGTAGGCCCGTACGGTCTCGTCCTCCATCTCGTCAGGCCCCCACGTCGTGCCCCCGGACCAGGCCATCGCCGTGTCGTCGATGACCCGAGGGAGGTCCGCCAGCGTCTGGACGGCCGGGTCGAAGCCGCAGTCCTGGCACGGGCGCTCCAGGGCCCAGGTCCAGTCCCTCGTGTCGGGGACGATCCCGTCGGGCGCAGTGCTCATGCCCGACATCCAACCAGCCCGGAGCACAGGGACAATGTGGGGAATGGACATCCGTCGCGCACGTCCCGCCGACCTTCCCGCGGTCGCCGCGATCTACGGCCGCGAGGCCCGCGAGGGCCATGCCACCTTCGACGTCGAGCCACGCCCGATGTCGACGTGGGAGTCGCTCCTGGCAGCCGACGGTCCCGGCGAGCACTTCCTCGTCGCGGACGAGGGCGGCACCGTGATCGGCTACGCCACGTCGACCCCCTACCGGCCCAAGCCTGCCTACCTCCACACGCGCGAGAGCACGGTCTACGTCGCTCCCGACGGACAGGGGCGTGGCACCGGCCGGGCGCTGTACGACGACCTCGTGCCGCTGCTGGCCGCGGACGGCGTGCACGCGGTCGTGGCCGGCGTCGCCCTGCCCAACCCGGCGAGCCTCGCCCTGCACCGCGCCTGCGGCTTCGAGGTGGTCGGCACGATGCGGCAGGTCGGTCGGAAGTTCGACCGGTGGAT
>JBKJTV010000293.1:0-3319 GCA_046589985.1 Candidatus Limnocylindria bacterium
CTCGACCTGCTGTGGTTCGTGGCGTCACGCGCGACGCGCGTGCCGATCCTGATCCTGCTCGCGCAGCGTCTCGGTGCCGGCAGCCCGGAGCCGCGACCGACGCGCACGAACTTCACGCAGCTCGTCCTCGAGCCGCTACCCGACGAGGAAGCGGCGCGGATCATCGAGTCGACGATCGACTGGGCACCCGCAGAGCTGCGCGACAAGATCGTCTCGCGGGCGGGCGGCAACCCGTTCTTCATCGAGGAGTCCATCCGCTCGCTCGTGGAGTCGGGAGCGGTCTCGAGGGACGAGGAAGGCGAGTGGGTCGTGCGTCAGCGGTTGGCGTCGCTCGAGGTCCCGGCCACGCTGCACGCGGTCGTCGCATCGCGCATCGACCGACTGCCGCCGATCGCGAAGGAGTGCATCCAGCTGGCATCCGTGATCGGGCAGCGGTTCGGCGACCGCGTCCTGCGCGCCGCCGGGGGCGACCGCATCGCCGCCGCCGTAGACACCCTCATCTCGGCCGACCTCGTCCTCGAGGCGGCGCCGGGCGAGCGCCGGGAGGGCCGCTATCGCTTCAAGCACGCCGTCACGCAGGAGGTCGCGTACAACACGCTCCTCGTACGGCGCCGGACCGAGCTGCACCGAAAGGTCGCCGCGGCCTTCGAAGAAGCGCTCGGTGAGGAGGTCCGCGACTTCTATCCCGCCCTCGCGCACCACTACCTTCTCGGCGAGGTGCCGGAGAAGGCCGCCGATTACGCGTGGAAGGCCGCTCAACGTGCGGTGAGCATCCACGCGCACCTCGAGGCGCTGCGCTTCGCGGAGCAGACGGTCGAGCTCGCGGACAAGATCGGAGACCTCGGCCGCGCGATCGAAGCGCTGCACCTTGTCGCCAGGGTCCGCCGCTTCCGCGGCGAATACGACCAGGCACTCGCGGCATACGAGCGGGCTCTCGCGCTGCTCGAGCCACATCAGGCGGACCGAACGTCCGAGATCGCGAGCCTGTACGCCCACATGGCCGAGCTCGTGACGCGCTGGGACGCGAAGCATCCGGACCTTGAGGCGCTGATCGCCCGCGGCCTCGAGCTGGTCGGTGAAGAGACGTCGCGGGAACGTGTTCTCCTGCTCGCAGCACGCGCGTTCGCGCCGCGGAAGTCACCGAAGCCGACGGACGAGGACTGGGAGGAGGCCCTTCGCACCGCGAAAGAAGCGTTAGCCATCGCGGAGGAGCTCGGCCAGATGCGGGAGGTCTCGCTCTGCCTCGATGCGGTCGGCTTCGCCTACCGCGAGCTCGGCCGCTTCCGCGAGTCGTACCAGGCGAACCAGCGTCGCGTCCCGATCGCGCAGACGCTGCAGGACAGCGACGAGCTCATCGACGCGCACACCATGCTCGCGATCGCCGCGAACGTGCTCGGCGACGTCGGGCAGGCGATCGAGCAGGCCGTGACCGCGCGAGAGATCGCATTCGAGACGGAAAGGCCGAACCTCGGGCTCCAGGCCCTCAGCGTCGAGGCCAGCGCGCGCCTGTGGTCCGGAGACTTCACCGGTGCGGTCGAGACGGCACGCCGTGCCGACCAGTTCGGCTCCGTCTCACCGAACAAGACCGCGGCGCCGTTCGCGATCGCGATGGCGGCCTCGGCAGCGCTCGGCTCGCTCGACGAGAAGGTGTACCGCGACCGGCTCGTCGAAGCGGAGGTGCCGCCGCACCAGATCGCGACCGCAGACCTTCTGGCAGCGGTGTACGGGCAGCGCCAGAACGAGAGTGCATATCACGGCATCCGCAGCGCCGGAGCACCGCGGACACGCCTCGACCGCGTCTTCGTTGGGCCGCTCGCGGTCCTCGCGGCCGCGCGCTGGTCGATCGAGGACGAAGCGTTCGAGGAGCGCGTGTCGGTCGACGTCCAGAGATCCGGGTACGCGCGGGGCCAGGCGCTCCTCGTGCAGGCCCAGGGCGTCCGGGCCCTCCGACACGGCGAGCACGCGCGCGCGGAGCAGCTCTTGCTGGATGCACTTCAGGCGTTCGCGACGCTCCGCGCCGATTACGACCGCGCCGTCGCCCTCGTCGACCACGCGGAGGCGCTGGAGCGACTCGGCCGCGCGTCCGACGCCGCAGGCGAGCTCGACGAAGCGCGGTCGACAGCGGAACGGACCGGCGCGATCGCGCTACGGAACGTCATCGACTCGCGCGCCGCCCGCGTGTGACGCTGATCCGCCTCACGGAGACCCACCTCGACAAGGTCTGAGCCGTACCGCCCGCCGGCGGTCGGTGCCATCGCGCGCAGGCAGCTCACGGTGACCGGGGAGAGCGTCGAGCTCTACGCGCGGATCACCGGCGACCGCAACCCGCTCCACTTCGACGAGGATTTCGCCCGCGCAACGCGGTTCGGCGCGCTCGTCGCGCAGGGCGGCATCACCGCAGGGATCCTGAACGCCATCGTCGCCATGGATCTGCCCGGGCCCGGCAGCGTGTTCATGAGCCAGGAGCTCCGCTATCTCGCCCCGGTCCGCATCGGCGAGACCATCACCGGCGAGGTCGAGGTGCTCTCCGCGCGCGAGGACAAGCCGATCGTGCGGCTCGCTGTACGCGTCACCCGCGACGATGGCACGCGGGTGCTCGAAGGAGAGGCCTCGGTATACGTCATGCGACCCTAGGCCACCGCTAGCGGAACGACCTCCGCAGCGCGGCCTTCGCCGCGTGGAAGCCGCACATACCGTGGACACCGCCACCGGGAGGGGTCGCGGCGGAGCAGAGGTAGATGTCGCGCGCGGGCGTCTCGTACGGCACGGCGCGGAGGGTGGGTCGCGCGAAGAACTGCAGGCCCGAATGTGAGCCGCAGGAGATGTCCCCGCCGACGTAGTTCGCGTTCCGGCGCTCGACTTCCGCCGGGCCCATGACGTGGCGCGCCCGGACACGATCCCGTAGCCCCGGCGCGAAGCGCTCCAGCTGGCGCTCGATCCGATCCGTCATGTCTACCGTCGAGCCGTTCGGGACGTGGCAGTAGGCCCAGACCGTGTGCATGCCGACTGGCGCGCGGGACTGGTCGAAGAGGCTCTGCTGCGCGACGAGCACGAAGGGCCGCTCCGGATGCTCGCCGCGCGCGACCTGGGCCTCCGCCGCCGCGATCTCCTCGAACGTCCCCCCGAGGTGGACCGTGCCGGCGCGCGCGCACTCCGCCGCGCGCCAGGGGATCGGCCCGTCGAGGAGGAGGTCGAGCTTGAACACGCCCGGGCCGTAGCGGTACCCGCGCAGCGTGCGGCGGTAGCCCTGCGGAAGGCGCGCGGCGGCGATGCCCTCGAGGTCGCGGGGAGATGTGTCGAAGAGGTACGCGCGAGCAGG
>JBKJTV010000153.1:0-2643 GCA_046589985.1 Candidatus Limnocylindria bacterium
CGGCGCGATGCGCCTGTCGCGCGAGCAGGCGGACCAGATCGTCGGGACGATGCGACGGCTACCCGCCCATCCCGACGTGGCGCCCGCGCTCGACCGGCTCCGCGCCGCGGGGCGGACGCTCATTTCGCTCACGAACTCCCCGCTCGACGTCGTCGAGGAGCAGCTGCGCTTCGCGGGCATCCGCGACCGCTTCGCGCACGTCGTCTCGGCCGATGAAGTGAAGCGGCTCAAGCCCGCGCCCGAGCCGTACCGCTACGCCGCCGAGCGCGCCGGCACCGACGTCGCGGGGCTCCGGCTCGTCGCTGCGCACCCCTGGGACATCGCCGGTGCGCTCGCGGCCGGCTGCGCGGCGGCCTTCGTGAAGCGTCCGGGGATGGCGCTCGACCCGGAAGGCCAGCGTCCCGACGTCGAGGGGAACGACCTCATCGAGGTGGCGGAGAACATCCTCCGGCGGGACACCTAGCGCGCGTGGGTCCCATCGTCGCCGCTGCGATACGCTTTCGGCGGTCGTGCTAGGCGGGGAACCAGCGGTGCCCTGTACTCGCAATCCGCTTTAGCGAGGCTGAATTCCCTCCCGAGGCTCCGTCGTTCCGGCTCCTGTGCTCGCGCGGGGCGTTGACGGTCGGGTCCTGTGCAGCGGCGTCCCGCGGACCCCGTCAGATCCGGAAGGAAGCAGCGGTAAGCGGTCGATGCCGGGTGCCGCAGGGTCACCTGACCCGAGCTACCGGCGGACGCGTGTCCGAAGCGGTGTTGTCGACGGAGGGTGCACGGCCATCTACGTCACTCGACGATCGTCGTCCTGCTCTGGCCCGTGATGGACCAGTGCGTCATGTCCGCGCCCGGGGCCGCGCCGTGCCAGTGCTGCTCGCCTGCCGGGATGAACGCGACGTCCCCCGCCGCGACTTCGTGCTGCTCGTCACGCGTCGCGACGATGCCGGTGCCCTCGGTGATGACGAGGATCTGGTCCGTCGTGTGCGTGTGCAGGCGGTTGCGCGCGCCACGCTTGAAGGCGACCTCGACGAGCCGTAGCTCGCGGCTCTCGCTGTCGATGACGGTCTGCGCGTCCACGTCGCCGATGAAGATGCTGTTCGGTGGGAGGCTGCCGCCCGCGGTCGGCGGATACGTCTCGGCGCTCGGCCGACGACCCGCGGCGGTGACCTTCACGATCCGCATGCCCCTATTCTCGGTCGCTCGGTACCGCTCGGTACTCTTAGGTCGTGCCCGATCGCCCGGCCCTCTATCGCCGCTATCGTCCGCAGACGTTCGCGCAGGTGGTCGGGCAGGATCCGGTCACGCGCACGCTACGGAACGCGATCGCCGCGGGCCAGGTCGCGCACGCGTACCTGCTCTCAGGTACGCGCGGCACGGGAAAGACTTCCATCGCGCGGCTCATCGCGAAGGCCGTGAACTGCCAGAGGGCGAAGGACGCCGAGCCCTGCGACGCGTGCGCCAGCTGCGTCGCGATCCGGGAGGGCCGCTTCCTTGACCTCATCGAGATCGATGCCGCATCCAATCGTGGTATCGACGAGATGCGCGATCTGCGCGAGAAGGTGCGGTACGCGCCGTCCGACGGCCAGTACAAGGTGTACGTCATCGACGAGGCCCATCAGCTCACGAAGGAGGCCTTCGACGCGCTGCTGAAGACGCTCGAGGAGCCGCCGGCGCACGTCATCTTCGTCCTCGCGACCACCGAGCCGCAGCGCATCCCCGCGACGATCGTCTCGCGAACGCAACGCTTCGATCTGCGGCGCATCCCGCACAAGGGAACGGTGCAGCAGCTCGGCGAGATCGCCGCAGCCGAAGGCTGGACCATCGACCAGGGTGCGCTCGATGCGATCTCGCGTCACGCGCAGGGCTCGCTCCGCGACGCGGAGGGGATCCTTGATCAGGTCGCGAGCTTCACCGGCGGCAAGGTCACGTTGCAGGACGTCGGCGATCTGCTCGGCCTCTCGGACTGGGAAGAGACCTCGCGCCTCTTCGACGCGCTGGCGGCGAACGATGGCGCGGCCGGCGTGCGACTGGTCGGCGATCTCATCGACAACGGGCTCGACCTGCGCTCATTCGTCCGGCGCGCGATGGATCACACCCGCGCTCTCGTCCTGGTGCGGGCGACCGGCCAGGTCCCCCAGGCCGTCAGCGAAGCCGTCGCGGCGGCGCTGCGCGAGCAGGCGCAACAGTTCACGCTCGATCGTCTCGCGAAGGTCGCGAAGCGGCTCATCGAGACCGAGCAGCAGCTTCGTACCGGCGAGGGCACGCCGCTCGTACTCGAGCTCGCCATCCTCGACCTGACCACCTCTGATGGGGGCACGCGGGGGGCCGGCGAAGCCGGACCCCCGCGAACGTCGGGAACCGCACAGCCCAGCGCGCCGCGGGCGCAGCCCGCGGCGCCGCCGGCGCAGCGACCGGCGCGGCCGTCCGCGGTCGTCGACCTTGTCGAGCGAAAGCGTCGGTGCGGCTGGTGTGGGGCGAGCTCGTCGAGGGAACCAGGGCGCGCAGCGTCAGTGCGGGCTCCCAGCTCGCCTTGGCCGAGCCTCTCGTCATCGAAGGCTCGACCGTCGTGATCGGCTTCGCGGATGACTTCGCTCGCGGCAGGTGGGCCGACGACAAGCGCCGGCCTGAGCTCGAGCGCGATCTCTCGACCGC
>JBKJTV010000217.1:0-3878 GCA_046589985.1 Candidatus Limnocylindria bacterium
GCAGCAGGACCAGCCCGCCGACGGCGAGCAGGAGCGGCGCGGGCGATACGCCAGCGGCGTTCAGCTCGCCCGTGCGCAGGGCGGCTGACGCGGCGTAGAGGAGCGTCGCGAGCGCGGTCGCGAGGAGATCGAGCCGTCCGAGCGAGCTGTCCTCCTCACCAAGGTCGCGCGTCTCCGCGAACGCGGTGAGCGCGGCAAGCACCGACGCGACCGCGGTCGCGACGACGAGCCACTGCGCGCCGACCACGAACCCGTTCGTGCTCCGCGCGCCCCACTGGAACCACGACATGAGGTCAAGGAGCGTCGCGGAGAAGCCGAGGCCGACGGCGATGCCCCCGAGCTGTGCGCGCGGCGCGAAGCCGAAGCGGCGTCCCTGGAGGAATACCTTCATGAGGTGGTCAATGCTAGTGCGGATGGGGATGTGATGGTGGGCGACCGCTCACCGGAGCAGGGCGTCAGCAGCCGGGCTCCCCGGGATGCCCGCAGCAGGCCTGACGCAGCACGATGCGGCGCCGGTAGTTGCTGGCGATGAGCGCAAGGCGTCGCGAGAGCGGCAGCGCGCTCTGCTGCAGGTTCCGCAGGTAGTCTCTGAGCCAGCCCATGTACCCCCACATGCTGCACCTGTGACCGAGGACCGTACCGTGCGCACGAAGCATGCCGAGCTTTCGCTCGAGCAGATGGCCGAGCTCCTGCCGAGCACGGGCGAGATCATGCAGTCGGTCGCGCTCTGCTGGTGGAAGTGTGCGTATGCCGCGCGCGGCGGCAATTGGCCGCTTGCGGCGTACTTCGCGCGCCGGGTCCGCGGGCTCCAGCGCAATCTCGCCGTCCTACGCCCGAAGCACCGGGAGCGGCTCGAGGAGTTCGAGGGCGGCCCGCTCATGAAGCTGCTGGCCGCGGTCGCGGCGCAGGACGGCGCGGCGTTCGAGCGCGCCTTCGCGTCGGCGACGGATCTCGCGAACCAGATGCACGTCCAGACCGGCTACCCCTACATCCGCTGGGTGCTGCCCGACGATCCGCCGTCTGATCTGGATCTGGGGCCGGGTACGTAGACCCTCGCGTGCAAATGGGGAGTTCGTGGTCGGGGCTTAGCCCACCCCGGCCCGGAGGGACGCGGTGGGCGTCACCTCACGGATGCGCGTCGAACCAGCCAACGATGCGGCGGCAGTGGTCGATCCGGTTGCGCGGCTTGCCGCCCCGCGTGAGGTCGTGGTTGTCGTCCTGGTAACGGACGAACACCGCCTCCCTGTCGAGCATCTTCAGCGCGACGAAGAGCTGCTCGGCCTGTTCGATCGGGCACCGGAGGTCGCGCTCCGCGTGAAGGATGAGCAGCGGCGTCCGCACGTTCTGCACGTACGTGAGCGGGGACCGCTCGACGAGCTTCCCGGCGTTCTCCCACGGCGTCGCACCGTGCTCGGCCTCCCAGAAATGCCAGCCGATATCGCTCGTACCGAACGCTGAGATGTTGTTGCTGATGCTCCGCTGCGTGACTGCCGCTCTGAAGCGATCGGTGTGGCCGACGATCCAGTTGGTCATGAACCCGCCGTAGCTCCCGCCGGTGACGTAGAGCCGCTTCGGATCCACCCAACCGAGGCCGGTGGCGTGATCGACACCGGCCAGGAGGTCCAGGTAGTCGTCGCCACCCCAATCGCCGATGCAGGCCTGGACGAAGCGATCGCCGTAGCCATGGCTGCCGCGCGGGTTGAGATAGAGGACGGCGTAGCCCCTCCCCGCGAGGACCTGGAATTCATGGAAGAACGCGTTGCCGTACGCCGCGTGCGGACCGCCGTGGACCTCGAGCACGAGCGGATGAAGCCGGGACGCGTCGAAGCCGCGCGGCTTCAGGAGCCAGCCCTCGATACGCCACCCGCCGGCGCCCTCGAACTCGACGCGCTCCGGCTCGGCGATCCAGCGCGACGCGAGGAACGACGCGTTCGTCCGCGTGAGTGGCCGCAGCGCGCGCCCCGGCACGCCGGCGACGACCTCGCCGGGCTCGGTCGCGGTCGCGAGGATGGCAGCGAAGCGCGTCACGTCCTTGTCGAACGTGAGCGAGACGATCTGATGCGTGCCAAGCGTCGCCGCGCGAAGGTCGCCGCCCGCGCTCGACACCGAGTACGCGTTCGCGGTGCCCTGATCGGTCGCGACGAAGTGGACCCGCGACCCGTCGGGCGTCCAGACCGGTGGGACCGTCTGCGCCTGACCGCGCATATCGCTCATGACGACGGAGCCGACGGTGCGGTCCCAGTCGCCAAGCAGGTCGGTGCCCTTCCCGCCGGACGCGGGGAATGACCACACGCGTACGTTCCGGCCGGAGGAGCCGGTCGCCTCGGCGGTGCCATAGCAGCCGATCTGCCGGCCATCCGGGGACCACGACGGATTGCCGTACGTCCCCTGCTCCGGCGTGACGCAGGTCAAAGCCGCGCCGTCGAATGACACGGTCCACACGTCGGCCACGGTGTTCTTGTCGCGCTCTGCAGTGCGGTTCGACACGAACGCGATGTGCGCACCGTCCGGCGAGAAAGCTGGCGCGGAATCGTCCCAATCACCTTCGGTGATGCGGCGCGGCGGCGTGCCGTCGAGGCAGGCGACCCAGAGATGCTTGCGCCGCAGATCGAAGTGGCCGCCCTCGTCCGACTTGTAGCGGATGCGGTCGTAGACCTTCGGCGCGCCGTCCTGTGGGGACGACACCTGCGCGTCCTTCACGGCGACGACGAGCGCGTCGCCGCGAGGCGACCAGGCCGGATCCGAGCAGTCGTCGCCGAAGGACGTGAGCTGCCGCGCCTCACCCCCCGCGGCGGGCACGACGAAGAGCTGCTTCGCCGGATTGCGCCCCTCCTGCTTCTCGGAAGCCCGGTCGGAGAGAAATGCCAGCCAGCGGCCGTCCGGAGACCAATGTGGGACCAGGTCCTGCTTCGCACCGCTGGTGAACTGCACAGGCTCACCCGAGCCGTCGGTCGGCACCATCCAGATCGCCGAGCGGTACTCGTTCCGCTCGACATCCATCCCCCGCACCGTGTACGCGACCTGCTTCCCGTCGGGAGAGATCTGCGCATCGGAGACGAACGCGAATGATGCGAGATCGTCTGGTGTGAGCGGTGGAAGGAGCTCGGGCACGCGCGACGTATCGTGCCATAGGTGATACGTCTCGACCGGCGGGCGCGGACGGGCCTGCTCCTCGGCGCGGTCGCGCAGTTCCTCGCCATCTGCACGGCGTTCCTCGCGAGCCTTTTCGGCTTCGCATTCGCTCCGGCCGCACTTGGTCAGGCGATCGTCGAGCTGCTCCCTGGATGGATCAGCGTGCCGCTCATCGAGCTGCTGCAGCACTGGGCGCAGCGGCTCCTGGTCGCGGGCATCCTCGTCGCCTTCGTCGCCTGCGGCGCCGCTGCCGGCACGCTCACGCTCGACCCACGCCGACGCACCAGGGCGGTCGTCCTCGTCGGCGCCGCACCGTGGGCGGGAGCGGCGATCCTCGCGGCGCTCTTCGCCTCATCGCAGATCCCCCTCCCCGCATCGCTCATCGGCGCCGGGATCGGGCTCGCGGCCTTCTTCGGGGCACTTGCGCTCCTCGCGGACGGCGCGCGGGAGCCCGCCGGGCAGGGCGCGGCGGCGTCGCCGGACCGTCGGCGGGCGCTGCTCGGTGCCATGGCACTCGGGGTCGTCGTCGCGGTCGGTGGCATCGCTGGTGGTCGGCCGCTCCGCGCCATCGGCGCGCAGGCCGAACGCGTGAAGCAGGCGGCGCGGCGGTTGAGGTTCACGGAGACCATCCACCACGGAGACCCGGCGTTCGACGCCATCCCCCGGCTGACGCCCCGCATCACCGACATCAACGACCACTACACCGTCGACACGGCGCTCATCGACCCGCGCGTCGACGCCACGCG
>JBKJTV010000261.1:0-3024 GCA_046589985.1 Candidatus Limnocylindria bacterium
GCCGCCGGCCTTCCAGTATGCGGAGACGTAGCCGCAGCGCGCGAGGGACGCGAACGCCGCCGTGTTGTACTCGCCGGCCGGATACGCGAAGTGGCGGACGTCCTTGCCCGTCCACTCGGACAGGATGCGGCGTGAGGTGCACAGCTGGTAGCTCTGGTCGGCGGTCAGCATGCTCACGTGATCCACGGAGTGTGACTGGATGTCCATGCCCCCGTCGACCATTTCCTTGAGCATCGCGCGGGTGATGTAGCCCTCGCGTCCGACGAAGTTCAGCGTCACGTAGAACGTGCCCGTCATCCCGTACTTCTTCAGGATCTTGTAGGCGTAGTGGTAGTTGCCCACGGTCCCGTCATCGAAGGTGAGATTCACGGGCCGCTCCGGTAGTGGGCCGCCCTGGTCGAGCGTCCACCAGATCTCGCTGGTCGTGACGGACGAGTAGCCGTTCGCCTTGAGGTACTTCAGGTGATCCTCGAAGTCGGTCGGGCTCACGGTGAGATCGACCCGGAAGCGATCGGCGTTCGCCGGCAGCCAGTCGGTGTAGTGGTACATGAGGGAAGGCACACGGATCTGTCGCACGCCGTTCACCAGGCTCGGGTAGTACGTTCGGGCTCCGGTCGCGATCTGGGGCACTGTCTCATCGTCCTGCTTCACCGTCACGAACCAGAAGACGCCGAAGTCCTCGAGCCACTGCTTTCCCTCGACGAGGGGCCGGATGCCGAGCTTGTACACGCCGGGAGTCGTCGGCGCCTTCACCGTGAACTGGAACCAGGCGACCTGGCCGGGCCCGACGTAGTCGGCAGGCTGCGCCGCGAGACGGTTCGCGGCCGGCCAGCCGGTCGCGGGCGAGCCCGCGCTCCCGTCGCCGCCGAGGATGCTCGGCCGGTCCTGACCGGGCTCAGGACCCCAGGTGCCGAGATATGCGGGGGCGCTCGACTTGAACCAGCCGAGCGAGCCCGAGTTGTGGAACGCGATCGTTGCGGTCGATGTCGCGCCGGGGCACAGCGTCGGGTAGCCGCTCTGTCCAAAGAACTGCGCGCGATAGCCGGTCAGCCCTGTGACGAGCGCGGAGGCAGGCGGCGCGGCAATGCTCGGCCCGACCGTGTTCGTGCAGGTCGCGGCGCGTGCCACGGGGGCGGCCGGGAACACCGTCAGCAGCAGGACGACCGCCAGCGCGGTCGTGATCGCGTTCCTCATCATGTGCTGCAACGGTCCCAACCCTCGCTCGTGATGCTAAGGACAGGGATACACGTCCGTCGAGCAGCCGAGCAGGCCTCAAACGCGCGGAAGGACCGCGGGTGGGTTCCGGTCCTCGAGGACGTGCAAGCCCGGGCCGAAGACGCCCTCGACGGTGCGCTGCGTGAGGACGCTGCCGGGCGGTCCGTCCGCGACGATCCGGCCGGCGTCGACGATGATGATGCGGTCGGCCATGGCGGAGGCGAGATTCAGGTCGTGGAGCACCGCGGCGATCGCGATGCCCTTGCTCCGGGCCAGGTCGCGCGCGAGGGCCAGGGTCGCGCGCTGATGGCCCGGGTCGAGATGCACCGTGGGCTCGTCGAGGAGGAGCACCTCCGTCTCCTGAGCGAGCGCCATCGCGAGGACCGCGCGCTGGCGCTCGCCGCCGGAGAGCGTGTCGATCCGGCGCTCGGCGAGGTGATGCAGATCAGCAGACCGAGCGCGCGCGCGACCGCGAGGCGATCGGCATCGCCAGGTCCCGCAAAGGCACGCAGGCGCGCGGTCCGGCCAAGCATCACGACCTCGCGCACGGTGAACGGGAAGAGCGTGTCGAAGACCTGCGGCACCACCGCGATCCGCCGCGCGATGGCGCCGCGCGAGAGCGTTCGCAGGTCCGTCCCGTCAAGCTCCACCCGTCCCGCGCGCGGCACGAGAAGCCCGGCGAGCGCGCGCACAAGCGTCGATTTCCCAGCGCCGTTCGGACCGACGACGGCGCAGAGTCCCGGGCCGATGGTGAGGTCGATGCCGTGCAGCACGTCAGGCGTGCCATACCCGGCGACCACCCCGCTCGCCGAGAGCGTCACAGGCGTCGCACCTATGCGCGCGATCGCGTCGCCCGGGTGAGGACCACGAGGAAGAACGGCGCGCCAATGAGGCCGGTGACGACGCCGACCGGCAGCTCCGCGGGTGCCAGCGCGATACGTGCGCCGAGATCCGCGAGGACGAGCGCGGTCGCACCGCCCAGCAGACACGCGGGCACCAGCACGACATGGCGCGCGCCGACGAGCGGGCGGAGCGCATGCGGGACGACGAGGCCGACGAAGCTCACGAGCCCCGCGAGCGCGACGGCCGCACCGGTGAGAAGGGCGGTCGCAACAAGGACGGACCAGGTCGTGCGTTCCGTGTCGACGCCGAGCGTCGCGGCGGTCTCCTCGCCGAAGGCGTAGGCATCGAGCCGTCGCGCGAGCGCAAGGGCCCACACGGTCGCGGCCGCGACGATGACGAGTGCGACGAGGAGCTCGGCCCCTCCGCGCGAGGTCACGCCGCCGATGAGGACGTCGAGGACCGCGCGCAGGCGCAGCGCGAGACGGTCGCTCGCGACGAGGAGGAGCGTCACGACGGCGCCTGCGAACGACGTGATGACGATCCCGGCGAGGAGCACCGTGAGGACGGTCGTGCGCCCGCCGATGCGCGCGAGTCGCCAGACCACCGCCACCGAGCCGAGCGCGCCGGCGAAGGCGGCGAGCGGGACCAGGAGCGCGGGACCGCCGAGCGCGACGGCCGCGACGGAGCCGAGGGCCGCGCCTGCGGACGTGCCCGTGACGTATGGGTCGGCGAGGGGGTTGCGCAGCAGACCCTGCAGGAGCGCGCCGGCGACGCCGAGCGCGCCGCCGACGAGCGCGGCGGCGAGGACGCGAGGGAGGCGCAGCTCCCGGATGATCGCGGTCGTCGGACCGTCAGCGCTGCCCGCGAGGGCAGCGAAGACGTCGGCCGGCCCCACCGCGACCGCGCCCGCGAGCACGCCGAGGATCGCGCTCGCGACGAGCGCGATGAGGAGGCCGCCGAGCGCGA
>JBKJTV010000020.1:0-2727 GCA_046589985.1 Candidatus Limnocylindria bacterium
GGACCCGGCTTACAGGCCTGCTCGGCTAGCCTCGCCTGATGAGGCCAGTGTCGCTCGCCGATCTCGCACGCGCGTGGATCGCGGTCGGCACACAGTCCATCGGCGGGGCCTCGAGCACCGTGTACCTGATGCGCTCACGTCTCGTCGAGCGCACCGGCTGGCTCACGCGGCGGGAGTTCATGGAGTCGTACTCGCTTTCGCAGCTGAGTCCCGGGATCCACCTTATCGCGCTCGCGGCGCTCCTCGGACACCGGCTCGCGGGCGTCAGGGGCGTCTTCGTGTCGGTCGGCGGCATGATGGTGCCTGCAGCGATCATCACCGTCGCGCTGTCGGCCGTCCTTGCCGGCATCACCGGGCATCCCCTCACGCACGCGGCCCTCGCAGGCGTGGGTCCAGTGACAGCTGGAATGACGGCCGGGCTCGCGATCGTCTCGGCGCGCTCGACCGTTCGGAGCGGCTGGCGTCGCGGGCTCGACATCACTGTGATCGCCATCGCCTTCGCGACCTTCGTGCTGACGACCACGTCACCGGCGGTCGTCATCATCGGCTGCGGGCTCGTCGGCATCGTCCTCCTCGGACGCGAGCGGCCGGCGACCGAGCGGGGACGGGAGGGAGAGTGAGCGACCCCATCGTCCTCTTCTTCATCTTCCTGAAGGCCGCGGCCCTGGGACTTGGGGGCTACGGCTCGCTGCCATTGCTACGCGAGGACCTGCTCCTCGCGGGTCTCGCCACCGACGAGCAGCTCATCCAATCACTGGCCGTCGGGCGGCTCTCGACCGGGCCGAACGGCACCTACGTCGTGAGCCTCGGCTACTTCGTTGGCGGGATCGGCGGTGCGGTCGCGGCGCTCGTCGCCTCATGCCTGCCGCCCCTGGTCATGGTCCCGCTCGTCGCTGTCGCCCGCGGCAGGCTGCTCTCGGCGCACTTCGCCGGGTTCAACCGGGGCGTGCTCCTGGCGATCTCCGGCCTGCTCCTGGCGTTCGGGGTGGCGATCCTCGCGCCGCAGGGGGTCTCCGGGCTCGCCTGGTGGCACATCGTGCTGGCGATCGGCGCCCTGGCCGTGACGGTCCAGGGCCGCTTGCACCCGGCCCTGCTCATCGGCATTGGAGCGGCGGCCGGGTCGATCCTCGGGCGTTAGTCATCCAGAACGGGCTTTCGGACGTAGCCCTTTCTGACACCCAAGGAGGGACTGCATGAAGCGCATCGCAATCGGCCTCGCTGCAACACTCGCCCTCGCCGCCTGCGGCGGCGGCGGGACCGCCAGCCAGGCCACCGCGACACCGACGGCCGCGCGTACGACCGCGGCACCGACCCCGACACCGACCCCGGCGACCACTGCCGTATTCGCGGCGACACTGCTCTCGACCGAAGAGAACCCGCCCATCGCAAGCGCCGAGGCCACCTGCACGGGCACCGCGACCGTGACCCTGAACAAGGCGACGAACACCGGCAAGTTCGACGTCGAGGTCAAGGGCTGCCCGGCCGCGACCGAGCTGAACATCATGCACATCCACCGTGGCGCCAAGGGCGCGAACGGCGGTGTCGTGGTGAACTCGGGACTCGTCGCCGGCGAGTGGAAGCTCACTGCGGGCGCAGGCACGATCTCGAAGAACATCGCGACGATCGACGCGGCGCTCCTCAATGAGATCATCGCGAGCCCGGCTGCTTTCTACTACAACATCCATTCCACACTGCACGCGGGCGGTGTCATCCGCGGTCAGCTGGTCCTGAAGCCGTAGCGCAGACGTAAGACCACGCGATCGAAGCGCGGCGCTTCCAGAAAGGGGGCTCCTTCGGGAGCCCCCTTTCCTATTCGCCGGGATCCGGCGCGAGCCACTCCCTGAACGCGTCGAAGCTGAAGGGCCGGCCGAGGAAGTCGTTCACCAGCGCTGCGGCCGGCTTCGTGCCGCCGGGAGCGAGCACGAGGTCGCGGTACCGGCGCGCTTGGGCAAGGTCCATCAGCCCGTCCCCGAACGCGGTGAGCATGTCGGTCGCCATCACCTTCGAATACAGGTAGGTGTAGTAGTTCGACGTGTAGCCCTCGAGGTGACCGAAGCTCGCCTGGAACCGTGACTCCGGATCGAGCTTCGACGGGGAGTACCGCCGGGCGAGCTCGGCGACGAGCTCAGTTGAATCGAGGTCCTTCGGGTCGCGGTCGTGCAGCTGCAACGAGACCGCCGAGAGGAACAGCTGCCGCTGGACGAACACGCCGCGGCCGAAGTCACGCGCGTCGCGCAGGCGTCGCACGACCGCCTCGCTGATCGGCTCGCCGGTCTCGACGTGCTTGGCGAAGCGTCGTAGCACCTCGTAGTCGTAGATCCATTCCTCGAGGAACTGCGAAGGGGCCTCGACGAAGTCCCATTCGGCGACCTGTCCGAGGCGGACCCACGGCACCTTGCCGCGGACGATCGAGTGCACGAGGTGACCGAACTCGTGAAAGAACGTCACGACCTCACGGTGGTCCATGAGCGCGGGTCCACTCTGTGCCGCGGGGTCGGGGAAGTTGCAGACCAGGACGTAATGGGGGAGCTGCTTTCCGCCGACGCCGGGCCGGTAGCCGAAGCACGCGGCATGCTTGAACTTGCCGTCGCGCGGGAACATGTCGAGCGAGATCCGCCCGGCGTGTTCGCCGTCGACGGCGACGTCGTACGTCTCGACGGCGAACACGCCGGGCGGATCTCGCTCGACATGTTCCCGCGCGACGGCAAGTTCAAGCATGCCGCGTGC
>JBKJTV010000041.1:0-2851 GCA_046589985.1 Candidatus Limnocylindria bacterium
GAGATCACCCGCGAGGTGGGTGAGGGCGTCGTCGACGTCGTGCTCCCGCGGGAGACGCCAGGCTAGCGCCGCATACTCCCACGGTGCACCGCCTGGACATCGTCAAGGCACTCCCGCTCGCGGTGATCGTCGCCGACCCACGTTCGCGGGTCACCGAGGTCAATCCAGCGGCGCGAGAGCTCCTTGGCCTCGGCGATGAATTGCCGGAGACGATCGCCGACCTCCGCGCCGCCGTCGACGTGCGCGACCACGATTCCGGCGCGCCCGTGACCGAGGAGACATCGATCGTAGAGCGCGCGCTGCGCGGTGAGGCATCGACGGCCCGGTACACGCTCGCGAACGCGCGGACGCACGAGCGCCGCATCGTCGATGTGGCGACCGGACCGGTGCGGGACGGCTCCGGCGCGGTCGTCGCCGTGGCCATGGCGTTCCACGACGTCACCGTGATCGTCAACGCGGAGCGGCACCGCGAGGAGTTCCTTTCGATCGTCTCGCATGAGCTGAAGACGCCGCTCACGCCGCTGAAGGCGCTCGCCCAGCTCATCCGCGGGCGGATCCGGCGTTCCCGCACGTCCGGCGAGCCACCCGATCTCGACGCGCTCGAAAAGAACCTCGCGACCATCGAGCGCCAGGTCGATCGCATGAACGGGCTCGTGAACGACCTGCTCGAGGTGTCGCGCGCGGGGCGCGGCTCCTTCGAGCTGCAGCCGGAGCGTTTCGACCTCGCGCCGACGGTCCGCGAGATGGCCCAGCGCTACGTTGAGGTGACCGCCGACGATGGACGGCACACCCTCTCGGTCGAGGGGCCGGACACTCTGTCCATCGTTGGCGATCAGCGGCGCATCGAGCAGGTCCTCTCGAACGTCATCGCCAACTCGGTGAAGTACTCGCCGCGCGGCGGTGCGGTCCGCATCCGCCTCGCGCCGGAGTCCGGGAACGCGCTGATCGAGGTGAGCGACGAGGGCATCGGCGTGCGCAAGGAGGATCTCGCGCAGCTCGGCCGCGCGCCGTTCTCCCGCGGTGTCGGCAAGGCCGAGTCCTTCTCCGGGATGGGCATCGGGCTATACCTCTCGCGGCTCATCGTCGAGGGACACGGCGGCGACCTCGCGATCGACAGCGAGGGTGAGGACAAAGGCGCGACGGTCCGCGTGCGTCTCCCCCTCGAGGGGAACCTCTAGCGCGACTACGGTGCCGGAGGAGGGATTCGAACCCTCACGGGTCTTGCGACCCAACGGATTTTGAGTCCGCATCGGCTACCGATTACGACACTCCGGCGTGACCTGGAGTTTATCGGCCCTTCGTCTGCAGCAGCGGCATCTTCACGAGCGCATCGCGCACGAGCGCGGGGTTCCCGATGATCACCGCCTGCTCGTTCCAGGCCGCATCCGCGCCGGTGCGCAGCGAGATGACAGAGGCGCCAGCCTCGCGCGCGACGATCTGCGCCGCGGCGATGTCCCAGGGCGAGAGGAACTCGTGCACGAACAGGTCGATGCGGCCACCCGCGAGGTAGGCGATCTCAAGGGCCGCCGCGCCGAGGATCCGCAGCCGTGCGCAGGTCGCGTTCAGCGCAACGAAGCGGGAGCCTCGCTTCGCAACGCTTCCGAACCCGAGGCTCGCGACCGCGAACGCCTCCGCCGCCGTCTTCGTCGTCGAGACGCGGATCGGCGCCCCGTTCAGCGTCGCGCCAGCGCCCTCGCTCGCGGCGAAGGTCTCGCGGGTCCGCGGGGCGTGGACCGCACCCGCCCGCACTCGGCCGTCCTCCACGTACCCGATCGCGACGCAATAGAACGGGAGCCCGCGGCTGAAGTTCAGCGTCCCATCAAGCGGGTCGACGACCCAGAGGCGCTCCGCCTTGCCGACGTCGATCGCGGCGCTCTCCTCGGCGAGGATCGGCACGCCAGGGTCGTGCGCGCGGATCGCGGCGATGATCGCTTCCTCGGCGGCGTGGTCGGCCGCTGTCGCGAAGTTCGCGCGGCCCTTCTTCTGCGTGACGATCCCGACGTTCTCGACGACGATCGCATTCCCGACGGATAGGGCCGTCTCGGCGGCGAAGCGCGCGTGCGCGGACCAGCGGTCCCTCGTCCTCGGTCGGCGCCCCTTAGGCTCCGTCGGCATCGGGCGGGCAGAGCGCCCGCACCCTCGCGAGGAGATCGTTCAGGTCGAAGGGCTTCGCGATCACGTCGCTGATCTTGCGCTTCGCGAGCTCTGCCTCGAATTGTGCGGCGGCGGCGCTCACGAAGAGCACGGGCATGTTCCGGATCTCCGGGTCCTCGCGCACCTTGTCGTAGATCTCGAAGCCGTTCAGGCCGGGCATCATGATGTCCAGGATGAGGAGATCCGCATGGACCTGCCGCACGGTGTCGATGAGCAAAGCGCCATCGGGGACGACGACAGCCTGGTAGCCACCCTCGTCGTTCACGGCGTCCCGGAGCAGGACCGCGATGGGCTCGTCATCCTCGCCGATCACCACCACCCGCTTGCGCGGTTCAGCAGCCACGCAATCACTGTATCGAAGGACCGGGGGTAAGGGGAGTCGACACCGCAGGCGCAGCGACCGAGCAGGCAAGCGATGTGCGCATCGAAAGGGCGCGGCGTGGCGACGCGCGCGCCTTCGAGGCGCTCCTCGCCGAGCACGCCGAGCGCGTCTACGCCCACGTGGCTCGCATCCTCGGCGCCGGTCCCGAGGCAGAAGATGTCGTGCAGGACGCCTGCATCTCCGCGTGGCGTTCCATCTCATCGTTCGAGGGAACGTCGTTCCGCGCATGGCTCTTTCGGATCGCGACGAACCGCGCCATCGACGTCGTGCGCGCGCGTCGGCGCCGGGGCGAGCTTCCGCTCGAGCCGAACGACG
>JBKJTV010000072.1:0-3541 GCA_046589985.1 Candidatus Limnocylindria bacterium
CGCTCGCCGGAGCGGACGTGCGGGCCTATATCGGGGGGGTCGTGCGGCCTGGCGCGGATCTCTCCGGGCTGGCGGCCGCGATCGCGGTCCTCGGCGCCGAGACGAGCGTCCTCGTGCCCGCGGGCGACGGAGAGACCCGCATCGTGGTCCGGACACCCGAGCGCGAGCGCAGCACGACCGTGCGATTCCGTTCCGAGAGCGAGGGCCGGCGCCGGAGCGTGCTTGGAGCGCTCGACCTGCTGCGGAGGGCGCTGCTCTTCTGAGTGGGGCTCGCGGTCAGCGAGCAGCGGCCGTGGGCTTCGGGGTGGGCTTCGGGGAGGCGCTCCTCTTCGCGGCATCCTTCGCCTTCTCGACCGCAGCCTTCGCCTTCGCGGCGGACTGCTTCGCCTTCTCGGCAGCGATCCGCGCGGACGGGTCCACGGTCGGCCTGACCGTCGGCTTCGGCGTCACGCGTGGGGTCGTTGACGGCCGCGCCGTCACGGTCACACGCGGCGTAGCCCTTCGCGGCGGCGACGCGTGCGTGGCGGGCTCCTCGCTGCGGGTCGCGACGCCCGCGCGCGCCGCATCGGTGCGCTGCGGTGCGGCGTCGGTGCGCTGCGGGGCCGGCGTCGTTGCGGGTGTGCGCGTCGGTGCCGTCACCGGCGCGGCGGTCCGCGCAGGGGTGATCGGCGCAGGGGCCGTGGTCGCCCGCGTCGGCGGCACGACGAACATCGGGGTCGTGTCCACTCCGCCCGCGCTCTCGTCGGACTCGTCCTCGGCCTCGTCGTCGACCGGGCCGGAGACGGGACGGCGGCCGAGGATCTCGGAGAGCGCGGCCGCGAGCGGCTGGCCACCGCTCGCGCGATCGTCCGCGACCGCGGAGAGGCGCGAGCTGACCGCAGAGGCGCTCTCGGCGATACGGGCCGCGGCGGTGGATCCGGCGCCCTGCGGCGCAGTGGCGATCGTGCTGAGCACCACGCCCGCGAGCGCCGTGCGCGGGTCGCTCATGAGACGCCGCGCAACCTCGGCCGCGCGGACGCGCTGCTCGCGGAGGCGCGCCTCAAGCTGCGTGATGAGCGCGATCGCGCGCGGCGCCTGCTCGTCGACCTCGGACAATTCTGCGGCAGCGCTCGCGAGGTGCGCGGCGTACGCGCTCGTCGCGACGAGCGCGCCGGACTCGCGTCCGTCGGACGCGAGGCGTTCCGCCTCGGCGAGACGGTGCTCGGCAAGCGACAGCTCGACGGCGGCGCGGTCAGCCGGCGCGACCGCGAGCGCGAGGCGGAGCTGCTCGGCGGCGATCTTCACCGGGTAGAGCGCATCGTCCGGCATCGAGTCGGCACTCGCGACGGTCGTCCCCGCAAGCGCGCCCACGACGAGCGCGCAGATCGCGAGAGCACGCACCGCATACGGCGCTGGGAACGCGAGCACGGTGAAAACGGCAAAGAGGCGGTCGGAGAAGCGTGGGCCGCCGGGTGCGGCAGCGAGAACGTTCCGGCGCATCCGCGCCCGGCGGACCCCGTCGAGGGCCGGGCGCTCGGGGGGCATGCCGAGCGCCGCACGGATGGCGTCGCGCAGCTCGGGGTCCCGGACGTCTTCCAGGCGCCGCACGCCGCGGGCGACCGCCTCCAGATTCTCGGTGAAATCGTGGCCGTACTGGCTGCCCATGCGCCTCTGTAACGGCAGTCACAACGCGCCGTTGTGGGTGCTGCCGGACTGGTACCAGCGGGACCGCCTGGGCTGCTACTGGGCTGCGGCGGGACCGCCCCAGACGGGGTTGTAGTGACTACGGAAGACGTCCTGGCGGAGGACGGCACCGTTCTCGGTCACGGTGCGCGTCCGGGTGACATCCCGGCCCATGACCTTCGCGCCCGGCAGATAGGCCGAGTCCGCCGGCTGGCCGGGCCGGACGTCGCGGAAGTTCGTCTCGATCGCAGGCCCGAACGTCGCGACACGACCATTCGGGACCGTGTAGATCTCGAACTCGACGGCGATGTTCGAAGTGCTCGAGCGGATGAGCACGGGGTAGTTCGAGTCGTTCTTCCAGCGGAGGTCGAGGCCCGGGTCGAAGACGGCCGCGTCAAGCCCCAGCGGGTAGCGGTCGATGTAGTAGTCGTGGTTACCGCGCTCGACGATCTCATACCCGGCCTGCGCGACCGCCATGAAGATCGTCGTGGACACCTGACAGAGCCCGCCGCCGATGACGTTCGGATCCGACCGGCCGTCGATGATCGCGCCCGCGTACGCGTAGCCGCGCTCGACGGTCACCGGACCGATCAGCTTCCAGAACGAGAATGTCTCACCCGGCGCGATGACCACGTTGTTGAACTGCGCCGCTCCGATCGAGATGTTCTTGTATCGCGCGAGGTTCGCAGGAAAGAACGTCTCGAAGACGCTGACGCGCTTCATGCCGGTCGCGTACTGCTGCGCCTGCTCAGTCGTGAACACCGGCACGTCCGTCACGAAGACCGGCGTCAGCACTCGGCGGCCGGACGCGGCCATGACGAGCTCGCGCAGGGCCTGCGTGACGAATGCCTCACGATCGATCTTCACGCCGGTCACCGCGGGTATGACGACCAGGGACCCGTCGGGCGCCACGGTGTAGCTGGCGTTCTTTGCGGGGCGGTCGAGCTCGGCGGCGACCGCCTCGGCCCACGCCTTCACCCGGTCCTGCGCCAGGGTCGCCGTGTAGCGGTAGCGGACGGGCGGCGCGACCTGGTCGGCGGGGATCGCCGGCAGCTCGCCGGGCTTGGCGGCGAGCCGCTCGATGACCAGGAAGGTGGAGAGGGCGAGCGCGTCCTCGCGGACACCGCGGTCGCCGGCGCTTACCTCGAGAGGTGTGGTCGCGGCGCGGGCGAACGCGGCAGCCTCGGCGAAGCCGGCCGCGTCGACCTCCGGATGGCGGGCCCGCACGCGCAGGTCGATGCTCCGCTCGCCGAGCACCTGCGCGCCGAGGAGGGCCGCCAGGGCGTGGGTCCGGTCGAGCTCGCTCCCCGCGACCGGTTCGGTCGCACGCAAGCCGGACGGCGTGACCGTGAGCTCGGCACTCTGGACGGGCCGGTCGACCGAGGCTGCGATCTGGGCGACGAAGCGCTCGGCGCGATCGTTCTCGGCTCGCATGACGAAGGGGGTCTGGGCGTTCCCGCCGATCGCGGCGAGCCACGCCTGGGCGCGCTCAAGGAGGCTGCCGGTCTTGCCATAGGTGAGCGCTGCGGCCGTTGCCGCGTCGAGATCCGGGGCGATACCAAGGTCGGCGTTCGTCGTCGTCCATTCGCGATCGGCGGCACGCAACCGGACGGCAGCGGCCGCCCAGGGACCGGCGAGCTCCGAACGGAGACGCTCGCGCAGTGCTGGCGCTTCGAGCGCTCCGACGGCGACACCGGCGACCCGGAGACCCGGGAGGGCGCGCGACGCGAAGCCGACCTGAGCAACGAGCGCCAAGCCGGCGATCGCGAGGAGGGCGACGAGGAGCGTGGCGCTCGTGCGTGCGCCAAGTGCCCGTCCGAGGCCCCGCTGGGTCGCCTTCCGCCCGGTCAGAACAGCCATATCTCTCCCACACGCGCAC
>JBKJTV010000109.1:0-4826 GCA_046589985.1 Candidatus Limnocylindria bacterium
CCCTCGGCCTCGCGTGGCTCGCGCTTGGCCGCAGCAGGCATCTACCCTCGACGTGATGTCCGAAACGATCGCCCTGCTCAGGGTGGCGCATATCCTCCTGAGCAGGGCGATCGTTTCGGACATCACGTCGAGGGTAGATGCCTGCTGCGGCCAAGCGCGAGCCACGCGAGGCCGAGGGCGCCGGCGGCCGCATAGACGATCCCTGCGAGCTGACCGCCCTGGAGCCCGGCGAGCACGACAGGGTCAAGGCGAAGATTCGACGAGATCGCGCGGCCCAGGCCGTACATGAGGATGAAGACCATCCAGACGCGGCCCTCCGGGGGGCGGCCGCGCAGCCGGCGCCAGAGCGTGAAGGTCGTCGCGAGGATGACCAGGTCCCAGAGCAGGTCGTAGGCGACGACGGGATGCACCGGGCCGGGCTGGCCGTAGGTGGCCGGGTGCGTGTAGCCCACGCACCACGGCAGGCCGCTGCACGGCGCGGCAGGATGCTCGCCGTTGATGATGTCGCCGATGCGGCCGAAGGCGAGGCCGAGCGAGATGCCGATGATCGTCGTGTCGAACATGAAGCCGAGCGGCAGGCGAAGGCGCTTCGCCGCGATGAAGCCAAAGACCGCGGAGCCGGCGGGAGCGCCCATCGTGCCGATCCCGCCGTTCCAGATCGCGAGCGCCTCGCTGGGGTTGCCGGCATAGCGCGGCCAGCTGTCGAGGAGGTGCATGAGCCGCGCGCCGACGAGCCCGCCGACGACGACCGCGATCGCGAACGGGTAGATGCGCTGGTCCTTCACGAGATAGCGCGCGCAGCGGAACGACAGCCACGCGCCGGCGAGCAGCCCGACGTACGAGAACAGCGAGTGCCAGCTCACCCGCAGCGACCCGAGCATGAGGCTCGGATCGAACGGGATCTCGATCACGTCTTCGCGATCTCCGGCTCAAGCGATGGTGGCGCGCTCGGCGTGCCACGCCTGCGCGCAAGGAGATAGACGAGGAAGGAGACGGCGACGAGCATCGTCGCGAGACCGACGAGCTGGTCCTGGCGGAGCCCGAGGATGCTCGTCGGATCGGCGATGCGCAGGAACGAGATGACGAACCGGCCGAGGCCATAGAGGAGCGCCCACATCCAGAAGATCGTTCCGGGCGGGAGTGACCGCCAGAGCCCCGTGCCCATCGGCGCGCGCCCGCGCCGCGAGTACAGCCAGAGCGCCAGGCCGACGATCGCGAGGACGTAGAACATCTCGTAGGCGACCGCGAGGTGGACCGGCCCGGTCTGGCCGAGCGTCTCGGGGTTGGTGTAGCCGACGCAGATCCCGGTCACGCAGTCGGTCGCGTGGTGCTCTCCGTTGATGATGTCGCCGATCCGACCGATCGCGAGGCCGAGCCCGAGGCCGGACACGGCGGCGTCGGCCGTGGTGCCGATCGCGACCTTCCTCCGCAGAGCGACGGCGTAGCCCGCGACGGCACCGCCGATGATCGCGCCCCAGACCGCGATGCCGCCCGTCCAGATCGCGAGGATCTGCAGCGGCTCACGCAGGTAGAAGTCGAGCCGGTCGAAGACGTGGAGCAGGCGCGCGCCGATGATCCCGCCGACGACGCCCCAGGTCGCGATGGCGTAAGCGTCGTCCTCCGACACGCGGCCGCGCACGAGGCGCACCGGGAGCGCCACACCGAAGAAGATCCCGACCGCCGTGAAGATGCCGTGCCAGGAGACCGCGAGGGGGCCGAGGTGGATGTTCGGGTCGAACGGGATCTCGATCATCGACCCACCTTACTTCCCATGGCACTTCTTGAACTTCTTGCCGGAGCCGCAGTAGCAGGGGTCGTTGCGCCCGAGCTTGCGGCCGTCCGGCGCCTGCGCAGCCCGCGCGGGACCGGTCTCGGTCCGGTTCGTCGTCGACTGCGGCGGTGGCGCCGCTTGCTCCTCGGTGGCAGCCTGCTCTGCCGTCTTGACACTCACGCGGAGGATCGTCTGTGCGACGCCGGCGCCGATCCGGGCCTGCATCTCCTCGTAGAAGCGATGGGCCTCGTTCTTGTACGCCACGAGCGGATCCTGCTGACCGTAGCCGCGCAGGTAGATGCCCTCGCGGAGCTCCTCCATCGCGGTGAGGTGTTCGATCCAGTGGGTATCGATGGTGCGCAGGAGGACCCAGCGCTCGACAGCGCGCATGACCTCGGGCCCGAGCTCGACCTCGCGCTTCTCGTAGGTCTCGTCCACGAGCTCCGCGACGCGCGTGATGAGATCCTCGCGCCGATCGATGCCCTCGAACGTCTGCGTCGTGATCTCGCCACCGCGCGCCAGGATCCCGTTCAGGGCGGCGGAGAGCGACGCGAGATCCCACTCCTCGGGGTCAGGCGACGCCTCGGCCATCCCCTCGACGAGCACAGCGACCTCCGCGTGCAGGTGGTCGAGGATCGTCTCCCGCACGTCGCCCTGCTCGAGGATCGTGCGCCGGTCCTCGTAGATCCGATTGCGCTGGTTGTTCAGGACGTCGTCGAACTCGAGCGCCCGCTTGCGGATGTCGAAGTTGCGGGTCTCGACCTTGATCTGCGCCTGCGTGATCGCACCTGTGACCATTCCGGACTCGATCGGCTGGCTGTCATCGAAGCCGAGGCGGGCCATGAGGCCGGCGACGCGCTCCGAAGCGAAGATGCGAATGAGCTCGTCCTCGAGCGAGTTGAAGAACCGCGACGAGCCGGGGTCGCCCTGGCTGCCGGCACGGCCGCGGAGCTGGTTGTCGATGCGGCGCGCCTCGTGCCGCTCGGTGCCGATCACATGGAGCCCGCCGAGGGCGCTGACGCCTTCGCCGAGGAGGATGTCGACGCCTCGTCCGGCCATGTTCGTCGAGAGCGTCACCGCACCCTTCTGTCCGGCGTCCGCGATGATGAGCGCCTCCCGCTCGTGGTTCTTCGCGTTCAGGATCTCGTGCTTGAGCCCGTGGCGCCGGGGCTCCTGCGAGAGCGCCTCGCTCTTCTCGACCGAGGTCGTGCCGATGAGGACCGGCTGGCCTTTCGTGTTGCGCTCCTGCACCTCCGCGACGACCGCGTCCCACTTCCCCTGCTCGGTCTTGTAGACGAGGTCGGGGGGTTCGGAACGGACCATCGGACGGTGCGTCGGGATCTGCGTCACCTCGAGCTTGTAGACCTTGAACAGCTCCTCGGCCTCTGTCGCGGCGGTCCCCGTCATGCCGGCGAGCTTCTTGTACATGCGGAAGTAGTTCTGGATCGTGATCGTCGCGAAGGTCCGCGTCTCGCGCTGGATCGGCACGCCCTCCTTCGCCTCGACCGCCTGGTGGAGCCCGTCGCTCCAGCGCCGTCCCGGCATCTGGCGCCCGGTGAACTCGTCGATGATGACGACCTCGCGCTCCGCGTTGACGATGTATTCCTTATCCTTGCGGTAGAGCGCACGTGCCTTCACCGCGTTATCGAGGAAGTGGATCGTCGTGGCATCGCCGGAATAGAGGTCGGTCACGCGCAGCAGCTTCTCCGCCTTCTCGATCCCTTCCTCGGTGAGAGAAACGGCGTGATGCTTCTCCTCGATGATGTAGTCGGTCCCCGGGATGAGCTTCGCGGCCGCGCGGGCGACCGAGTAGTACTGCTCGGATGCGTCCTCGGCCGCCGACGAGATGATGAGCGGCGTGCGCGCCTCGTCGATGAGGATCGAGTCGGCCTCGTCGACGATCCCGAAGTTCAGCCCACGCTGCACGCGCTCCGCCAGGTCCATGACCATGTTGTCGCGCAGGTAATCGAACCCGAACTCGCTGTTCTGCCCGTAGGTGATATCCGCGAGGTAGGCCTCCTTGCGGGAGACCTCGCGCCAGTGGCGGTGGCGTGGATCGACGGCCTCGAGCTCGACGCTGAGGTCATACATGGCCGAACGTTCGTGCGCGATGTACGCGACGGTCATGCCGAGGGCCTGGTAGATGGGCGCCATCCAGCCCGCGCCCGTCTTGGCCAGGTAGTCGTTGGTCGTGACCAGGTGCGCGCCCCCACCCTCGAGCGCGTTCAGGTAGAGCGCGGCCGAGGCGACGAGCGTCTTGCCCTCGCCGGTGCGCATCTCGGCGACGTGCCCGCGGTGAAGCGCGAGCGCGCCCATGAGCTGGACATCGAAGTGGGTCTGCCCCAGCGCGCGCGTCGCGGCCTCGCGCACCGCGGCGAAGGCCTCGGGGAGCACATCATCCAATGCCTCGCCAGCGGCAAGACGCTCGCGAAGGCGCTGCGTCGTGAGGGCGAGCTCCTCCGCGCTCTGCGCAGCCGTCCGCTCCGTGAGGGCATTGACTCGCTCGACCTGCTTGCGCAGGCGCTTGAGCTCAGCCTCGTTCTGGTCGAGGAAACCGAAGAGCTTCGGGATCGCCCTCGCCCCTTGCTAGTTGACCTGCAAGGGCAGCTGCAACCCCGGCGGATCGAACAGCGCGCCGACCGACTCGCCCTCGTGGATGCGGCGGATCGCATCTCCGAAGAGCTTGGCGACCGGGAGCACGTGGATCTGGCCGAGCTCCCTGGCCGACGGGCGCAGCGGCACGGTGTCGGTGGTCACGAGCTCGGTGATGCCGCTCGAGCACAGGCGCTCCGCGGCGTCGCCCGACAGGGTCGCGTGCGTGCAGGCCACGTAGATGTCCTTTACGCCGTGCTGCTGCAGCACCGTGATGGTGTTCAGCACGGTCGTGCCGGTGTCGATCTCATCGTCGATGATGATCGCGCGCTCGTGATCGACCTCACCGATGACCCCGGTGATCACGCTCTTGCCGCTGTTGTCGCGGTGTGCCTTCTGCATGAAGACGAGCGGCAGCTGCAGACGCTCGGCGACCTTACGGCCCGCGTTCGCGTACCCGAGG
>JBKJTV010000199.1:0-2502 GCA_046589985.1 Candidatus Limnocylindria bacterium
TTCGGGACCTCCTCCTTCCTGCGCGAGTTCTCCCACGGCAAGACCGTCGACGAGATCATCGTCGAGGCAGATCGCGTCATCTCGTTCATCAAGGGCCACGGCAAGGAGGTCCGCTTCTCGAGCGAGGACTCCTTCCGCTCCACTGAGGGTGACCTGCTCAAGGTCTACACGGCCGTCGCGAAGATGGGGGTCGATCGGGTCGGCGTCGCCGACACGGTGGGTATCGCCACCCCGCGCCAGTGCTACGCCCTCGCGGTCGAGCTCCGCCACCACATCGGCGACACCGACATCGAGTTCCACGGGCACAACGACGCCGGCTGCGCGATCGCGAACTCGTATTCGATCCTCGAGGGCGGCGCGACGCATATCGACACGAGCGTGCTCGGCATCGGCGAGCGCAACGGGATCACCCCGCTCGGTGGCTTCGTCGCGCGCATGTACGCCGACGACCCGGAGGCCATCAAGAAGAAGTACGACCTCCGCAAGCTCAAGGTGCTCGACGAGATGATCGCCTCGATGGTCGGGATCGAGATCCCCTTCGACGAGTTCGTGACCGGCAAGTACGCGTTCCACCATAAAGCCGGCATGCACACGAAGGCGATCTACGTGAACCCGACCTCGTACGAGACCCTCGACCCGGCCGACTTCGGCCTCGCGCGCACGATCAACGTCGCGCACCGGCTCACCGGGCGCCACGCGATCGGGAACCGGGCGAAGGAGCTCGGCCTCGAGTTCGGCGAGCAGGAGCTGAAGGACATCACGAGGCGCATCAAGGCGATGGCCGATGCAGGCCCGCTCTCCATGGACAAGCTCGACGGCCTCCTCCGCGAGTGGGTGGTGGCGTGACCGCGAAGACGCTGGCCGAGAAGATCCTCTCGCGGTCGTCGGGGCGGGACGTCGTCGCGGGCGAGCTCGTCATCGTGCCGCTGTCGCGCGTCATGGTCCACGACTCCGTCATCGATGCAGTCATGTCCGGGATGCGCGAGCTCGGCAAGGAGCGCGTCTGGGACACCGGTCGCGTCTGCGTCTTCATCGACCACGCGGCGCCAGCGCCGACCCCGGTCGTGGCTGACTCGCACCGGACCCTGCGCGAGTGGGTGAGAGCGCAGGGCATCGCGACCTTCTACGACGCCGGCGAAGGCGTCTGTCACCAGATCATGGTCGAGGAGGGCTACTGCGAGCCCGGCACCGTCATCGTCGGCAGTGACTCGCACTCGAACTCGTACGGTGCGGTCGGCGCGTTCGGGGCGGGCATGGGCGCGACGGACGTCGCGGTCGCGCTCGCGATGGGCCGGACCTGGATGCGCGTGCCGGAGTCCATCAAGGTGACCTTCCGCGGGACGCTCCGTCGCGGTGTCACGCCGAAGGACGCGATCATGCGAGTGGTCCGCGAGATCGGCACCGACGGCGCGCGCTATGCCTGCGTGGAGTTCCATGGCGCGGGCGGCCTGCCGCAAGGCGACCGCATCACGCTCGCCGGGATGACGACGGAGATGGGCGCGAAGGCCGGCGTCATCGTCGGCACGCCAGAGGCTCCGGACTGGCTCTACCCCGACCCGGGCGCACGCTACGTGCGGGAGGTCGAGATCGACCTCTCGACGCTCGAACCGCAGATCGCGATCCCGCCTCGGGTGGATCAGGTGTCCGACGTCTCGGAGGCGGTCGGCATCCCCGTGGATATCGTGTTCCTCGGCTCCTGCACGAATGGGCGTCTCGTCGACATGCAGCAGGTCGCGCAGATCCTCCGCGGTCGCCGGATCTCGCCGCTCGTGCGTCTCGAGGTCGTCCCCTCCTCGCGCCGCCAGTTCGAGGACGCCATGGCGGATGGCACGCTGGGCGTGCTCTCGGCCGCTGGTGCCGTCATCGGAAGCAGCGGCTGCGGCCCGTGCCTCGGCCGCACCGGCGGCGTCCTTGCCGGGCAGGAGGTCTGCTTCTCGACCGCGAACCGTAACTACAAGGGCCGCATGGGCTCACCGGATGCGTCGATCTATCTCGGTTCGCCGCTCGTCGCGGCCGTCGCCGCGCTCACCGGGATGATCGACGATCCCCGGCCATACCTCGACGCGAGCGACGAGGAGTTCGACGCTCTCGTCGCGCGTAGGCGGGCGGAGCGCGACCCGCGTGGCACGGCGTCCGCGCGATCGGGCGAGCGAGCACGCGAGCTCGTGGCGGCGATGCCGATCCGTTCGCCCTGGGTCGAGGTCGACGACTGATGGCACGCGCCTGGGTCTTTGGCGACGACCTCGACACGGACCAGATGGTCCCCGGCCGCTACGCGCCCTTCATGGTGGGGGCCGAGAAGTTCCACACCTACGCCTTCTGCGATGCGCGCCCCGGCTTCGCGAAAGAGGTGCAGCAGGGTGACGTCCTCGTCGGCGGCGGGAACTTCGGCTGCGGCTCATCGCGCGAGTACGCCCCGCTCGCGCTGAAGAAGCTCGGCGTCGGCGGCATCGTCGCGGTGGACATCGCACGCATCTTCTTCCGCAACTGCGTGAACCTCCG
>JBKJTV010000201.1:0-5352 GCA_046589985.1 Candidatus Limnocylindria bacterium
CGGAAGATCCCGATCAGGCTGAGCTTGCCATCCTGTCCGACGAGCGCGTGGTCGCAGACCACCGCGAGCCGCACCTCGGGCTCGCTCATGTCGTCACGACGTTCACGACCCGGTCGGGAACGACGATGACGTTCGCCACCGGTCGGCCGGCGAGCGCGCCCTGCACCTTCTCGCTGGCGAGCGCCAACGCCTTCGCGGAGGCCTCGTCGAGCCCGGCGGGAGCGCTCACCCGGTCGCGCACCTTCCCGTCGACCTGCAGGACGATCGTCACCTCGCGACGGGCGGCCGTCGCGGCGTCGAAAGCTGGCCAGCTCTCGAGGTGGATCGACGTACCCCCGCCACGCCGCTGCCACAGCTCCTCGGTGATGTGAGGCGCCAGCGGCGCCAGGAGGAGCAACAGCGCGCGAACGCCGTCCTCGCGGCTGGGGCCGCCCGCGTGCAGCAGGTCGCGCGCCAGCTCCATGAGGGCGGAGATCGCGGTGTTGAAGTGGTAGCTCTCGAGGTCCGTCGTGACCTTCGCGATCGTGCGCTGGACCGTTCCGTCGAGGTCCGCGTCGCGGACGCCCGCTGAGGCTGGCGTCGTCGCGACTTCCCACACGCGATGGAGGAAGCGGTAGACGCCTTCGATGCCCGAGCCGTCCCAGTCGGCACCCTCGGTCCACGGCCCCATGAAGCCCATGAACAGGCGCAGCGTGTCGGAGCCGTACTTCGCGACGTAGGCGTCAGGAGCTTGCACGTTGCCCCGGGACTTCGACATCTTCCGGCCCTCGAACACGATCGTCCCCTGGTTCCGCTGGTGGAGGAAGGGCTCACGGAACCAGAGCTCGCCCATATCCGCCAGGGCCTTGCAGACGAATCGCGCGTACAGCAGGTGGAGGATGGCGTGCTCGATGCCGCCGGTGTACCGCGTCACCGGCAGCCACTTCGACGCCACCTCCATGTTCATGAAGTGCGTGCTGTCGTTCGGATCCGGATAGCGGTAGACGTACCAGGAGGAGTCGACGAAGGTGTCCATCGTGTCAGCGTCGCGCTCCGCCTTCCCTGCGCATTTCGGGCAGGTCGTCTCGATGAACTCACGCTTCCGCGCGAGCGGGGATCCTCCGCCCGGTGTGAACTCGACGTCATACGGGAGCTCGACCGGCAGCTGGTCATAGGGGACGGCGACGGGGCCGCATGCCGGGCAATGGATGATCGGGATCGGCGTACCCCAGTAGCGCTGGCGCGAGATGAGCCAGTCGCGCAGCCGGTAGGTGACGGACGCTGCGCCGATGCCCCGCCGCTTCGCCTCCGCGGCGACGGTCTTCTTGCCTTCCTCGTTCGGCTGGCCGGTGAACGGGCCGCTGCGGACCATCACGCCCGCCCCGATGTAGGCCTCATCAAGCCGCTCGAGCTCGGCTCCGTCGGGTGAGATGACCTCGCGGATCTCGAGCCCATAGCTCCGCGCGAAGGCGAAGTCGCGCTCGTCATGCGCGGGCACGGCCATGATCGCGCCGGTCCCGTACGTCGCGAGCACGTAATCCGCGATCCAGATCGGGATTCGCTCACCGGTGAAGGCATTCACGGCGAAGGCGCCGGTATCCACTCCTGTCTTCTCGCGTTCGGTCGAGGTCCGCTCGATCTCGGTCACCTGGCGCGCGGACTGGACGTACTGCTCGACCTCGCGCTTGCAGGCTGGGGTCGTGATCTTCGCGACCAGGGGGTGCTCGGGCGCGAGCACCATGAAGGTCGCACCGTAGATCGTGTCCGGACGTGTCGTGAAGAACGTGATCTTCTCGCTGGCGCCCACGACCTCGAAAGCGATCTCCGCGCCTTCGGAACGGCCGATCCAGTTCGTCTGCATGACACGCACGCGCTCCGGCCAGTCGATCCCGTCGAAGCGCAAGAACTCGTCGGCGTACGCGGTCATGCGGAAGAACCACTGCACGAGGTCCTTCTTCGTGACCGGCGTGTCGCAGCGCTCGCAGAGGCCATTGATGACCTGCTCGTTCGCGAGCGCTGTCTGGTCCTTCGGGCACCAGTTCACCGGCGCCTCGGCGCGGTACGCGAGACCCTTCTCGAAGAGACGCAGGAAGAGCCACTGGTTCCAGCGGTAGTAGTCCGGGTGGCAGGTCACGACCTCGCGCCGCCAGTCGATCATCGTGCCCATCAGCCGAAATTGGCGACGCATGTTCGCCATGTTCCGCTCGGTGTTGTCCGACGGATGCACGCCGGTCTTGATCGCAGCGTTCTCGGCGTTCAGGCCGAACGCGTCGAACCCCATGGGGAACAGCACGTTGAACCCGCGCATGCGCAGGAAACGGGCGACGGTGTCGGACGGCGTCATGGCGTACCAGTGCCCGACGTGCAGGTCGCCAGATGGATACGGGAACATCGTGACGAAGTAGAAGTTCGGGCGGTCAGGGTCGGAGTCGGGTGTCTCGTAGAGGCGGTCGCGCGTCCAGCGCTCCTGCCACTTCGCCTCGATCAAGGCAGGCGCGTAGCGCTCCTTTGTCGGGGGCACGGCCGGCGCGGGCAAGGCCCGGGCCGGCCGAACGCTCGTTTCCTTCTTCGACACGAGATCACCTCCGCGGACATGAATAGACCCTTCGTCCGTGAAGGGGACGGAAGGGTCAGTTCCGCGGTACCACCCCGACTTGAGGACTCCGATCGTTTCCGGTGCCGGGATACGAACCCGCGACCCCCACAACTGCCAGTTAGATGGTCCCTTCGAGTGGTCTGTAGATCACATTCCTGTCGAAGTGCACATTTGACTTCTGGCCAGTCCTCCGCTCGAAACGGTGATAACGGGTCGTTACCCCGGCACCCACTAGTCGTCGTTCGCGGGCGCGGCTCCCGGACGAGTTCGCCGCCTTCTAGACCGCGCCGATCTTGCAGCCTGGTGATCGGCTCTCTTATGCGCGATCGGCGGGCACTGCTTCCGTTCGTCGCCTGTTAGCGGCGAGTTTACTACGCGGTCCCTACCACGGACTCCGGTCGTCGGGCACGACGCGAGGAGCTTTCTTGGCCGGCCCGGGCTTGCGAGGCCGGTAGTCGGGCTCACGCAGTTCGAGTTGAGGTGTCATCACTAAGGGGTTACCGGTGGAGCCAAGGAGACTCGAACTCCTGACCCTTTGCCTGCCAGGCAAATGCTCTACCAACTGAGCTATGGCCCCGGTGTGGAGGAACGTCGTCATCATCGTATTGCGTGTGCCGCCACCGTCGCGACGAGCGGTACCGGCCCGCAAGAGCCGAGTTAGACGCAATCTAATGCGTGCGTGGAGACAATCACACTGTTGAGGTGGCGACCACGTGACTGGCCAGTGTGATGCGCTCTCACTGCGCCACAGCCCCGACGGCGTCCTCCGCTCGAGCACGGTGATAACGGGCGTGACCCCGGCGCGCGCTAGGCCGAAGCCGGTCACGCGCGCGGCTCGCGGGCGAGTTCCCCCACCCCCCACGCACCAGCTCACACCGAACGCTGGCTTTCTGTGCCCGTGCGGAACGGCGTACTGCTCCGGTTCGCAGCCGTTCGAAGGTCAAGGTATAGGTGTGACCTACCCGGCCGTCCGCATCGACAAGCTCCACCCCGACGGCTCGCCGCGCGCGAGCTGGTACGGCTATCGGCTGCCGGATCGCGACGGCGCGGCCCGGGTGTTCCGGCCAGGCGGTGCGCGGAAGATCCATGTTCATGGGCTCTGGACGCCCGTCGAATCCGAAGTGAGCGCATTCCATCCGGACTGGGGCTTTGCAGTGCACCGCTTCGCAATAGGCGACGCCTCGCACCTCTACATCGACGTCATCCGCTCGGTCCAGGTGCGGCGCGGATCGATCGAATACGTCGACCTCTACCTCGACGTGATGGTCGGGCCGGATGGCGTCCGCGAGAAGGACGAGGAGCTCCTCGTCCGGCTCGCGGACGACGAGGTCGCACGCGTGCGTCGCACACGCGACGAGATCCGCCGCCTGATCGCCACTGGCTTCTCCGCCCTGCAGCGCGATGGGCCGTTCTGGGAGGTGCCCATTGACGCGCAGGCCCTACCGCCACGAATGCGACGGCGCTCGCGTGCGTGGCCGCGCGCCTAGAGCCGGACCTGGTCCGATCGCGTCTGGCGCCGCATCGCGACGGACTGCAAAACGCCGAGCGCGAAGCAGATCGAGATGAGCGACGAGCCGCCCTGCGAGATGAACGGCAGCGGGATGCCCGTTACGGGCATGAGCGAGATCGCCATGCCGACGTTCACGACGATCTGGAACGCGATCATCGAGACGACGCCGGCGGCGACGAGCATCCCGAAGGCGTCGCGGGCACGGAGCGCGATGCGCAGCCCCGCGAGCAGCAGCACGAGGAAGAGCGCGAAGAGGATGAGCGCGCCGAGGAAGCCCAGGTCCTCGGCAAGGCCGGCGAAGACGAAGTCCGACTCGGCGATCGGCAGGTAGCCAAGCGGCGATTGCGTGCCGGCGGTGAGCCCCTTGCCGCTCCACTCCCCCGACCCGACCGCGATGAGCGACTGGATGATGTTCCAGCCCGCTCCCTGCGGGTCGGCGTACGGGTCGAGGAACGCGGTGAGCCGCGCGCGCTGGTAGTCCTTGAGGACGGTCCAGGCGAGCGGCATCACGGCGACCCCCGCGGCGATGAGCGCGGTGAGCTGCCAGAGCCTGGCCCCGGCCATGAACGCGATCCCGAAGAAGACCGCGACGAACACCAGGCTCGTGCCCAGGTCCGGCTGCCGGAACACGAGGCCCGCCGCTGGAGCGAGGATGAGCAGCGCGCCGCCGATGACGAGCGGTGAGCCGACCTTGGTGTGGCGATCGGCGAACCACCGCGCGAGCACGATGATCATGAAGACCTTGGCGAACTCGCTCGGCTGGAACTTGAAGCCGGCGATGGTCACCCAGCGCGTCGCGCCGAGCGTCGTGTCACCGATGACGAGCACGACCGCCAGAAGGACGAGCGTCCCGACATACATGACGGGAGCGAAGGTGCCGAGCCAGTTGTAGTCGATGACCGCGGCCGCGCACATCGCTGCGAGGCCGATGAGCGCATACATGGCCGCGCGGAGCATCGGCTGGAGCAGGTCGCCGCTGAAGGCGCGATCCTCGATGGTGATCGAGTACGTCATGACGAGCCCGTAGCCGATGAGCAGCAGCGTCGCGAGGAGGAGGTACGGGTCGACGAGATCGAGCCGTCGCACCGTCGGCCGGGCGTGGAGCGGGGAGGCGGCCCGTTGGATCGCGATCGACGGCGCGCTCACGGGTCCCGCAGCCCGTAGTAGATCTCGTACACGGCCTGGCTCGTGGTGACCGCAGGGCTGATGCACGACGCGCAGGCGCCCTGGCTCGAGTTGAAGGTGAAGATGAGCATCGCGATCTCGG
>JBKJTV010000225.1:0-2937 GCA_046589985.1 Candidatus Limnocylindria bacterium
AACGAGCGCGATTTGCGGCGCTCCATGAAAACCGCCGTGGATGTATCGCCCAAAAAGCCAATTTTGGTGCACAAATACATTTTGGGCAAGGAAGCCGAAGTGGATGTCATCTGCGACGGCACCGATTGCCTGTTGCCGGGCATCATGGAGCACATCGAGCGCGCGGGCGTGCATTCCGGCGACTCCTTCGCGGTCTATCCCGCCGCGAACCTCCTTCCCGAGGAGCGCGACGAGATCGTCGAGCTCACCCAGCGCATCGCGCAGGCGCTGCCGGTGCGCGGGCTCCTGAACATCCAGTTCATCCTGACCGCACGGTCGGACGGAGAGTCCGGCATCTTCGTGCTCGAGGCGAACCCGCGGGCGAGCCGCACCGTACCGTTCCTCACGAAGGTCACCGGTGTGCCGCTCGTACGTCTCGCGACCGCGATCTCGCTCGGCGCGACCCTCCGAGCCGAGGGCTTCGAACCAGGGCTCTGGCCGGCCCGTGGGCTCGTCGCGCTGAAGGCGCCGGTCTTCTCGATGGCGAAGCTGCTCGACGTCGACACGTACCTCGGGCCCGAGATGAAGAGCACCGGTGAGGTCATGGGGATCGACCACAGCTTCGCGCCCGCGCTCTGGAAGGCGCTGGTCGCCGCGGGGCTCGCGCCCCCGCCGTCCGGCTCGGTCCTCGTGACGGTCGCAGACAAGGACAAGCAGGAGGTCGGGCAGATCGTCGAGGGCCTCCATTGGCTCGGCTACGACATCGTCGCGACCCGCGGCACCGCCGCGCTCTGCCGCACGCTCGGCGTGCCTGTGCGCGAGATCCCGAAGCTCGCCGACGGCGACGACGCGATCATCCGGCTCATCCGCTCCGGGTCGTGCGCCGCCGTGGTGAACACGCCGACCCTCGGTAAGGACGTGGACCGTGACGGCTTCCTCATCCGCCGCGCCGCCGTCGAAGCGCGCGTGCCCTGCCTCACCTCGCTGGACACGGCGCTCGCGGTAGTCACGGCGCTGCGCGCGAGCGCCGTCGCGTACACCGTCGCGCCGCTCTCCGAGTACCGGGCCGCCGAGGCGGTCACCGCGGCGGAGTGACGATCACGCGCCTGCTGCTCCTCGCCGTCGCTGTTGCCGCGGTCGCGTGCACCGCGCCGGCGGTGCCCGTCGCCGCGCCGAGCACGCCGCCCGCGACGGTGCGCCCGACCACCACGCCCGTTCCCACTCCTGCGCTCTCGATCACCGTCACCGACGCGGCATACGGGCGGCTCGTCCTTTCGAGCCGGGCAGGTGCGGACTGTGACGTCGTCATCAACATGGTCCCCGGTCGTCTCGGTGACCGGCCACCGGAGCGCACGACCGCCGCGGTCGGTCCAAGCGGCGTCTTCGTCTGGAGCTACGCGACGCCACCGCAGCCGAGGCAGCGAGCGGCGTACGCGATCGCGTGCCGCGCCGGCGATGAGCGCGTCATCGCGACAGCCCCGTTCGAGATCACGGACCGCGAGCCACGCGCCGCGGCGTTCACCGCGCGCGTCATCATCGCCGATCCGCCGAGCGACGTCCGCGGCGATCCCGCCCTCGTCCCGTTGCGCGACACAGCGGCCGCGCAGATCCGATCGGCGCTTGCCCGCGAGTGGAGCGCGGCGACCCGCGGACTGGGAACGCTCCAGGTCATCGAGGGCCCCGCCGAGGTGCTCATCAAGGTCGTTGCCGCGCGCTCGTCCTCCGTTCACGAGCGGGCTGGCGACGGATCGCAGGAGATCCGCGTCTTCGTCGCAAGTCCAGGTGGACCCGAGAGCACCGAGAACCTCGTCGCCATCGCGCTGCACGAGATCGGACACATCTGGTGCTGCAGCGGCGAAGGATCGGAGCCCGGTGGTCACTGGGCGACCGCGGCAGCCGATCCCGAGCTGCAGGGTGTCGACCGGTTCGGCCTCATGAATCACCCGGTCAGCTGCCTCACATTCGGGACCGTCGTCAGCTGCCCCAACCGCTTCAGCCGCCGCGATCTCACCGCCTTCGGCTTCACGAACATCCCCTCGCCACCCGCCGATCCGTGCCTCTCGCAAGCACGACCGATCGAGGTACGGATCACCGCGCTCGACGCCACGATCGCAGCGAAGCGCGCCGCGATCGACGCGGCCGAGTCGAGCCTGAACGCGATCAGCACCCGCCTCCGCGCCATCGAGGCGCAGTACGGCCGCACGCTGCCGCCCGGCGTCTACGAGGAGTACAACGCGCTCGTTGACCGATACAACGCGCTGCTCGGCCCGTACCGCCTCGAGCTCGCGGCGCACAACGCCGCCGTCGATGAGCGCAACGCGCTCATCCTGACGAGACGGACCTTTCCATGTTGAGCGGCCCGCTGTGATCCTCGAGCAGGGACGGGTGCTCGCGACGTTCGAGGTCGCGCAGCTCGGGACCGTCATCCAGATCGCCGCACCGGGCATCGCGGAGCGCGCGCATGCCGGGCAGTTCGTGCACGTCAGGCCGGGCGAGCGGTTCGACCCCCTCCTGCGCCGGCCCTACTCCTTCAATCGCATCGACCGGCAGGCCGGCGAGATCGAGCTCATCGTGAAGGCGCTCGGCACGGGCGGCGAGTGGATCGCGCAGCGCCGGCCCGGTGACACGCTCGACCTTCTCGGCCCGCTCGGCACCTCCTTCCTGATCCGCCGCTCGACGAAGAACCTCCTCCTCGTTGCCGGCGGGACGGGGATCGCGCCGATGCGCGTGCTGGCCGAGCAGGAGTCTGGTCGCCGCAACGTCACGCTCGTCATGGGAGGGCGGTCGATCCACCACCTCTGGCCGTCGCACCTCCTCCCGCCGGCCGTCGAGTACGTCACCACGACGGACGACGGCTCGTTCGGCCTCCCCGGCCGCGTCACCGATGCGCTCCCGCCGCTCCTCGCCTGGGCGGACCAGCTCTGCGCCTGCGGCCCGTGGCCGATGCTCGCCGCGCTC
>JBKJTV010000278.1:0-5433 GCA_046589985.1 Candidatus Limnocylindria bacterium
GTCGTCGTGCTGATCGGGCTGCTTGCCCGGCAGGAAGAGCTGCTCGGGGGCGCGCTCTCAGCGCGGGCCGGCGAGGCGGCCGCGCAAGCGGCCGGTGCTGTCGTTGCGGACGAGCATCTCGCGCTTGTCACGTCGCTGCGCGACGGCCAGGGCGCGCCGCGCGACCCTTCGCGTGATGAGCTGCTCGCCTTCCTCGCGGACCCCGGGCTACGCGAGCGCGCGCTTGCCGCTGCGCGAGCGGTGACGGTCGAACATCGCGGCACGGCGCCGTGGCGCGTCTCGATCGTGGACCGGGGTGCGTTGATCGAGGTGAGCGTCGATAGCGGTCTCGTGCATCGCGTCACGATCGACAAGGTGTCGTGCTGCCGTCCCTGACGTCGACCGCGCGGCGGCTGACGAGACGCCGTGTCGTCTCGGGCCTGGTGTCGCTCGCGCTTGTCGCACTCGCATTCGTCGGCCCAGTACTGACGGCCGCCGGGCCGGTCCCGGGACCGCCGCCACTTGCGGTGCAGCTGCCTGCTTCGAGCTGGGGATTCGCCATCCCCACCAGTTGGTTCGCGGCACCGCTTCTGGGGCTCCGGCCCGGCGATCGAATCGACATTCTCGCGATGAGGGCTTCGGAGCGACCGAGCGCGAACGCGATCGCCTTCGACCTGGAGGTCATGACCGTCGACGAACGCGCGGTCGTTCTGGGCGTCTCCGCGCTCGACGCGAGTGCGATAGCCATCGCGCGCGCGAGTGGTCAGCTCATCATTCCGCTGCTTCGATCGACGCGGTGACGCGCGTTGCGGTCTGCGGTGGTCCGGAGCTCGCCGCCGCCGCCGGGGTGCTCGGTCTGGTCGAGGCGGCGGACCCCGAGGTCCTCCTTGTCGACGTTCGCTTGGAAGACGCCATCGCGCGCGCCGCCACCTTCGCCGCGGAAACACCCCGCGTCATCATCGCCGACAGCCCGACAGCTGCGCTGCTCCGCGCGGCCGGCCTGCCGTACATCGCGACGACGGCCACGCCTGAGGTGATCGGTCCACTCGTCGTTGCCGCACTGCCGCGCCGGGCCCGCCAGGCGACGCACCGCATCGTCGTCACGGCTGCGCGCGGCGGCGTCGGCCGCACCTTGCTCGTCACGAATCTCGCGCGCCGTGTTGCGCGCCGCTGTCCGCTCTGGGTCGTCGACGCGACCGGGACCGGTACCGCAGCCTGGTGGCTCCGCGCCGAAGCGCGACCGTGGGCCGAGCTCGAGCCGCTGGTCGGCGAGCTGTCGCTCGAACATCTACGGATCGTGACCGCGGGCGCGGATCCGGGGATCCGAGTGCTCGGTGGCGCAGGGTCCTCGCCGTCCTCCGCCCTGCTCGCGGCATGCGTTCGACAGCTCGCGGACGAGCTGGTGATCATCGACGCCGGTCTCCTCGCGGAGGAGCGGACGCGGGCGCTGCGTGACGTCGATGACCCCGTCTGTCGCACGCTCGTCCTCACGTACGCCGACCCGGCCTCGGTCGCCGCGCTCGAGCCGCACGATCTTGGGACGGCGTGGCTCATCGCCTCGCAGGTACGCCTCGCAGGTCGCGAGGCATTCCGAACGCTGCCGCGTGACGACGACGCGGTCGGGGCCGCGTTGGCGGGACGGGGCTCCATCGGCGGGAAGCTTGGCCGGGCGTACGACGAGCTGGCCGAGCTGATCGCCATCGACGCGACGTGACCGTGCGGTCGCGCGTCGAGCAGGCGGTCGTGGACCGCCTGCGCCAGGCGCCCGATGGACGACCGACGCGCGACGCCCTGGCTGCGGCCGTGCGGTCCGCGCTCGACGAGCAGCGGATCGTCCTTCCGGCGGCCGAGCTGCGCGTGCTCGAACGATGGCTGGAGGATCGACTGTTCGGACTCGGCGAGCTCGCGCCGTTCCTTCGCGACGAACGGGTGAGCGAGATCATGGTGAACGGCACGCGTGGTGTGTGGATCGAGCGGGATGGTCGCCTTGAGCGCACGAGCGTGCGCTTCGAAGATCCCGACGACATCGTCGTGATCGCCGAGCGTCTCGTCGCTCCGCTCGGACGACGGATCGATCTCGCGAACCCGCTCGTCGACGCACGGCTGCCGGATGGATCACGGGTCCACGCCGTCATCCCGCCGATCGCCGTCGGCGGACCGGTCCTCACGATCCGGCGTTTCTCGGCGCGTCCGCTCTCGCTCTCCGATCTCGTGCGCAACGGCACGCTGCCCTCTGCCGCCGCCGAATTCCTCACGGCTGCGGTCGGCGCGCGGAAGAGCATCCTCGTTTCCGGCGGCACCTCGAGCGGCAAGACGACCACGCTCGGCGCGCTCGCCTTCGGCATCGGGACCGAGGAGCGCATCGTCACGATCGAGGACTCGGCCGAGCTTCGTCTACCGCAGGCCAACGTCGTGTCGCTGGAGACCAGGCCGCCGAGCGTCGAGGGGACCGGCGCCGTGGACGTCCGCACGCTCCTTCGGAACGCGCTCCGCATGCGGCCCGACCGCATCATCGTCGGGGAGGTCCGAGGCGGTGAGGCCCTCGACATGCTCCAGGCGATGAACAGTGGGCATCGCGGGTCTCTCACGACCGCTCACGCGAACAGCGCGTACCAAGCGCTCCTGCGGCTCGAGACGATGGCCCTCATGGCAGGGGTCGACCTACCGCTCCCTGCCATTCGTGAGCAGATCCGCCGCGGGATCGACCTCGTGATCCATCAGGAGCGGACAACGACAGGCGAGCGGCGGATCGTGGAGCTCGTCGAGATGGACCGCGACGCGACCGCTGGTCATGGCCTTCGGGATCTTGGACTGCTGTGATCCTGATCCTCGCTGCGATCGCCTTCGCGGCGGTGGCGCTCGTGCCTTCGGACCCACGCGCCTGGATCCGACGACCTCGTCAGCGGCACGAGGCTCGGCTCGCCCTGCCAGGTTTCGTCGAGGCCCTCGGCGCCGGACTTGGAGCGGGGCTCTCTCTCGAGCAGGCACTCGCGGAGGCAGCGCCGACCCTCGTCCCGCCACTCGATGCGTGCGCGCGCCGCGCATCGGCGACCCTGCGGCTCGGCGGCCGCCTCGTGCCGGCGCTCGCCGAGTTCGACGGCGCCGTTCCGGCGCAGGATCTCGCGGCGCTCCGCATCGTTCTCGGCGCCTTCCATCGCGCGGGCGGCCCGGTCCGACGTCGGCTCGACCGCGTCGCGGCGCTGCTGCGCGGCCGGCTCGCGCTCGAAGACGAACAGCGCGCACTGACGGCGCAGGGTCGCGTGTCGGCCGCCGTCCTCATCGGGCTCGTGCCGCTGGGGGCGGTCCTCTTCTCCACGCTGATGCCGAGCTACGCGGCTGTGCTGCTCGAGGAGGGTCTCGGGCTCCTTTTCCTCGCGGCGGCGCTCGAGGTCATCGCGGCCATCTGGCTCGCCCGCATCGTTCGGGACCGGCCGGCCGCGGCCGACCTGGCCGCTCTGCTCGACGCCGTCGTCGTTGGGCTCGATGCCGGTCTTTCGTTCGAGCAGTCGCTGCGCGCGCTCATTGAGCGGAAGGCGGACGTCGGACGGCTTCGTGACGCGCGATTGCTCGCGGCCGACCTCTCGCTCGGGGTGCGTCGTGATCGCGCTTTCGGCACGTTCGCGGCGCGTGGCGGGCCGGAGGCACGGGTCGCCGCGATCGTGAGCGCTGCGACGCGGCTCGGCGCACCCCTAGCGGAGCTGCTCGTCCTTCAGGCGGACGCGCTGCGCGAGGCCGAGCGTCGGCGCGCCGAAGGTCGCGCGCGCCGCCTGCCCATCCTCATGATGTTCCCGCTCACGTTCTGCGTGCTGCCCGCGCTGCTGATCGTGTTCCTTGGTCCGCCGCTTCTTTCCTTCTTGCGCTGAGTGCGCGAGATCGGATCCGCGTGCCACTACGCCTTGACGACGTAGGTCCCGGCGATCTTGTCGTGCCAGCCCTGCTTGTTCGCGTCGAAGGCGACCCAGATGACGCCGATGAAGAAGACGACGAACGAGATGATCAGGCCGACGTAGCGGATGATCGCGCCGGTCACGGTGAGCGGCGAGCCGTCCGTCTTGATGACCTTGATGCCGAGCGCCTTCATGCCGAGGGTCTGCCCGCCGCCCGCGGAGCTCCAGAAGTACACGTAGTAGGCGAGGCCGAGGATCGTCCCGAAGGCGTTCCCCTGGCCCATTTCCCCGGAGAAAAGGACGCTGGTGAGGATGCCCGTCACGATCCCGACCAGGATCGCGTCGACGATGAGCGCCAGGGCCCGGGTGAGGAAGCCGATCTTTTCGCCGGTCGAAGCCGTCGCCGGAAGCGTGTTGGCCACGTCGCACCCCCCTGGAGCGGTCAGTCTAGCCCTTGACTGGTCGGCATTCGGGGGATGACCCTTTTCCTAGTTGCCTGGGGGACCCGGCTAAATCAGGCTGGCTGCCAAGTATCAAGAGAAAGGGGGTCGGCACCATGGATCTCACACACTTCATCCGCGAGGAGGACGGTCAGGGCCTGGTCGAATATGCGCTCATCATCGCTGTCATCGCCATTGCCGTCATCGTCGCAATGATCTTCCTTCGCGGTCAGATCCAGAACATCTTCAGCAACATCGGCAACAACCTCACCTAGCGCGCACCACAGCAACGGAGCGAGCGGCGCCCATCGCGGCGCCGCTCGCCGTATTCACGGATCAGGTCACGCTCAAGGGAACAGGCGAGGAGCGGCTTCGCCGCGACGAAGCCGCAGGGCCCCCGGTCCCGGCGCAGACGAAGTCAGCGCCGGGACCGGGGATCAAGGGGGGGCACGGGATCGACGCGCTGCGCCTGGTCCAGAACGGACTTCTCGTCGTGTTCCTGGTGACCGTCATGGTCACGGACATGCGCTCACGTCGGATCCCAAATGTCGTCACCTATCCGACGATCGTCGTCGGGCTGATCCTCTCCGCCTTCGGCGGGCTCGGCACGATCGGCGGTTCGGGTCTGCTCGACCACCTCACGGCCGTCGTGCTCGGCTTCCTGCTCCTGTACCCGTTCTATGCCGCCGGTGGTCTGAAGGCGGGCGACGTGAAGCTCCTCATGTCCGTCGGCGCGCTCCGCGGAACGATGTTCCTCTTCGTTGGCGCCTTCTACGGGGCGATGCTCGGCGGCGTCATCGCGCTCGTGGTCATCGTCATGCGCCGGCTGGCGCGCCCGGCACCCGGCGAGGAGCCGAATACCTTCCGGAAGGTACTCAAGACCTGGATCCCGTACGGGGTCGCCCTCGGCGCAGGCGGGCTGCTCGCGCTTCTCGTGGAGGTCACGCGCGGATGAGTCCCTGCCGGTCAGACCGCGATATGCTGCCAAAACCCTCATGACCGCCGACAAGATCCGCATCCTCATCGTCGACGACATCGATGAAACGCGCGAGAACCTGGCGAAGCTGATCGGCTTCGAGATCGATATGGAGATCGTCGGATCGGCCTCGAGCGGCCAGCAGGCCATC
>JBKJTV010000302.1:0-3460 GCA_046589985.1 Candidatus Limnocylindria bacterium
GCTCATCTCGTTGCCGGACCGGAGCGTCACGAACGCGAAGATCGCCTGCGTGGCCATCGCATCTCGACGACCGAGGTCGAGTCCGCCCTCGTCTCGCACCCCAAGGTCGCGGAGGCCGCGGTCATCGGCCGCGAGGATGCCGTGACCACGCAGGCGATCTTCGCGTTCGTGACGCTCCGGTCCGGCAACGAGATGAGCGATGCGCTCTCCAGGGAGCTCCGCGAGCACGTGGTGACAAAGATCGGCTCCATTGCGAGACCGAAGACGATCATGTTCACGCCCGAGCTCCCGAAGACACGCTCGGGCAAGATCATGCGCAGGCTGCTGCGTGATATAGCGAACGGGCAGCCGCTCGGCGACACCACGACCCTCGCCGACTCGACGGTCGTCGAGACCATCAAGGCCTCGACCGGGAAGGAGGACTGAGACAACACACACGTTCGTTCAGCAGTACGAGGTAGCAAAAGAAGGAGGGGCACTTGGCTAGCGCAGTAGCCCGCCCAGCAGGCTGGCGATCGAGTTACAGCCTTCCGTTCGTGATCGGAGCTTCGTCGCTCGGCACCGCGATCGAGTGGTACGACTTCTACCTGTACGCGACGCTTACGCCGTTCCTCGCACCGCTCTTCTTCCCGAACGACAACCCGACCGCCTCGTTCCTCGCTGCGTTCACCGCGTATGCCGCCGGGTTCCTCGTCCGCCCATTCGGCGCCGTGGTCTTCGGCCGGATCGGCGACGTCATCGGCCGCAAGTACGCATTCCTCTTGACCATCTCGATCATGGGTGGCGCGACGTTCATCGTCGGGTTGCTTCCGACCTACGCTCAGATCGGGATCCTCGCGCCGATCATCCTCGTCCTGCTGCGGCTTGCGCAGGGCCTAGCGCTCGGTGGCGAGTACGGCGGAGCGACCATCTACATCGCGGAGCACGCGCCGGATAACAAGCGTGGCTTCTACACCGCCTGGATCCAGACGACCGCGACGATCGGCTTCTTCGCCGCGCTCGCCGTCATCCTGACGGCGCGCGTCACGATGGGTGATGCCGCCTTTCGCGAGTTCGGCTGGCGCATCCCGTTCCTCATCTCGATCTTCCTCGTGGCGTTCGCGCTCTTCATCCGGATGCGTCTGCAGGAAACGCCGCTCTTTGCGCGGCTGAAGGCACGCAACGAGACCGTGACGAGCACGGGCAGCTGGGCACGGGAGAGCTTCGGCGGGAAGAAGCTCGCCGTCATTCTCCTCGTGCTGCTCGGCCTCACCGCAGGACAGGGTGTCGTGTGGTACCAGGGCCAGTTCCAGGCGCTGTTCTTCCTCACGAACTACATGAAGCTGACCTTCATCCAGGCGTACCCGATCCTGCTCACCGCGATCGCCCTCGCGACACCGTTCTTCCTGTTCTTCGGCTGGCTCTCGGACAAGATCGGACGGAAGGTGATCATCCTGACGGGCTGCCTCATCGCGGCCATCACCTATATCCCGATCTACCAGGCGATGGTCGAGGCCTCGCACCCGGTCCGCAACGCGGCGGGACTGATCACGAGCTCGAACCCCGACTCTGTCGTTCTTGTCGCGCTGATCTGGATCCAGATCATCTACGTGACGATGGTCTACGGACCCATCGCCGCGTTCCTCGTCGAGTACTTCCGGGCCAAGGTCCGCTACACGTCGCTCTCGATCCCGTACCACTTCGGGAACGGCTGGTTCGGCGGCCTGCTGCCGCTGACCTACACGGCACTCGTCGGTGCCACCATCACCGGTGCGGGATACGTGCCGTTCATGGGCGCGTTCGACCTGCGCAACCTCAACACGACCAACGATCCCAACGGCAACGTCTTCCTCGGTCTTGGCTACGTCATGACCGTCGCGCTCATGACCGTCGTGATCGGCACGCTCTTCCTCAAAGAGCCGAAGAACGTGAAGATCTGGCAGGAGGTCGGTGGCGACGACCAGGCTGCCGTCACTGAGGCGAAACCGGCTTAGCGCTCCGGGCCCAACGCGATCCAGAGGGGGCGGCCGAGAGGCCGCCCCCTCTGGATCTGGCCCCTAGAGTCCTGCCGATGCCGAACCCCCTCGCCCCGCTGCGGGACCTGCGCGGGCCGCTCGGCGTCCTCGCGTCGATGCTGTTCGTGAGCCAGCTCGGGATCGGCGTGATGCTGCCGATCATCCCGCTGTACGCCATCTCGCTGGGTGCCTCGCCGCGCGAGCTCGGGCTCCTGACGACCGCCTTCTCGCTCGCAAATGTCGCGGCGCAGCTCGGGATCGGCTTCGTGCTCGATCGGATCGACCAGCGGATCCCGATCCGTGCCGGCATCGCGATGTATTCCGGCGCGAACCTCCTCATCTCGACCGCCGCGGGGGTTCCCTCGCTGCTCGCCTTTCGGGCTCTCGCGGGACTCGGCGCGGGCGCGAACATCGTCGCTGACCGGGTCTACCTCTCGCGCATCGCGGACCCGACCCGTCTTGCCTACTTGAACGGCCTTCTCGGGTCCGCGGCATCGGCGGGGTCGCTCATGGGCCCGGCCATCGGCGGACTGCTCGCACAGGTGGCCGACCTGCGCGCCCCCTTCGTCGTCGTCGGCTTCACCAGCGCGGTCGCGTTCCTGGCGTCGCTACGCCTGCCGCGTGCGCCCTCCGGCAGCGCTGTCCCGTTCGGCGGGATCGTGGCGTCCGCCTTCAACCGGTCCGTGATCGTGCTGCTCGTCGCCAACACACTGCTGCTCTCGACGTTCGGCGCGTTCATCACGACATTCGCGCCGTACGCGACGACGGCTTTCGGCTGGTCGACCGCCGAGGTCGGCATCGTCTTCTCGATCTTCGGGCTCGGTAGCCTGGCGGCCGCGCCGCTCGGCGCGGTGGCGGACCGGCGCGGGCGGCGGCTGGTGGGGACGTTCGCGACGCTCCCGGTCCTCTTCTTCGCGCTTTCCCTCGTGTTCGCGCTCCCGCGGCCGGTCATCTACCTCGGTGCGCTCGGCGCCGGCGCCGGCATCTCGACGTTCGGCGCGTGCTGGTTCGCACTCCTCACCGAGGCTGCGCCGGAGACGCGACGGGGCCGGACCTTCGGAATCGTGAACGCGATCTCGACGCTCGGCGTCGTCGTCGGCGCGAACGCCGCGGCTCTGATCTGGGAGCTGTACGACATCCGGCTCGCGCTCGCGCTCGCGGGCCTGTCCGCAGCGTTCGCCGGTCTCACGCTCGCGCTCCTGCCGCGCCGGGCGGTGCCGCGGCGGTGAACTCTAGGATGCGGGCGTGCGTATCCGTGGCATGAGGCGCGTCGTTGCTCTCGCTGTCGTGAGCTTGGTCGCCCTCGCGGCGTGCGGGGCTTCGCCGGACTCGGGCCGAGTCTCGCCTCCCAGTGACACCAGTGCGGCCCCTTCGCCGGCGAAGTCCCCGCCCGCCGCCGGCAGCACCGCCTCGGGCACAACGCCGAACGCACCGCCGGCATCCGGAGCTGCACGAGCCGCCTTCCT
>JBKJTV010000324.1:0-2536 GCA_046589985.1 Candidatus Limnocylindria bacterium
GATCGCTGTGGCAGAGGCCGCAGGCGACCACCTCCACGAGCAGCTCGCCGCTCGCCGGCTCCGGACGCGGGACCGTGGCGAGCTCGAGCGGCTTTCCTCCACCGGTGAACAGCGCCGCACGCATCGTGGCCGGCAGCTCATCCGCCGCGGGATCCCAGACCGGTGCGGTATCGACCGCCATGGTTCACCTCACAGCGCAGGGCTCTCTCCCGCGAGCGTAGGGAGGGATCGTGTCCGGCCTGTGTCCGCGGGACTGCGGGGCAGCCGGGTCCGCGAGGTCGGGGATGGATACGATGCGGTCGCAGTGGAGACCGGCGGCGCGCACGTGCGGATCCGGCGCGAGGGCGGCATCGCCTGGGTCACCCTCGATCGTCCCCCGCTCAACGTGTTCACCATCGCGCTGCTCGGCGAGCTCGAGTCCGCGCTCGTGACGCTCCAGGCGGATGACCTGCTCCGCCTCATCGTGCTCGAGGGCGCCGGCAAGGCCTTCTCCGCAGGTGTGGACATCGGGGAGCACCTGGGCGACATGCTCGGGCCGATGCTCGACGCGTTCACGCGTGCCGCGATGAGCGTCCTCGAGGGCGACGTACCCGTCCTTGCGGTCGTGCAGGGCGCGGCCCTCGGCGGTGCGTGCGAGCTGATCGCGCTCTGCGATCTCGCGCTCGTCGCCGACGACGCGCGCATCGGCGTACCGGAGATCTCTCTCGGCGTCGTGCCGCCGGTCGCCGCCGCGGTCTTCCCCGGATTGATCGGCCGGCAGCGTGCGGCGGCGCTCGTGCTCACCGGTGAAGCGCTCTCCGGCGCGGAGGCCGCCCGCTGGGGACTCGTGTGGCGGAGCGTCCCTGCGGAGCAGCTCCGCGAGGAGGCGGCGGCGGTCATCGCGGGGTTCGAGCGGAAGAGCGCGGCCGGAGTGCGCCTCGCGCGGCGCTCGCTGCGCGTGGGCGCTGGCGCTCTGGCGGCGATGATCGAGCGCGCCAACACCCTCTCGCTCGAGGCGGTCCCGTCGTCACCCGACGCGCAGGAGGGCCTGCGCGCCTTCCTCGAGAAGCGGCTACCCCGCTGGACGCACCGCTAGACCGCGGCGGCGATCTCCAGGTCCATCTCGGCCAGCCGCGTGTCACCAAGGATCTCGGCCGACATCGGGAAGACCACCTCCTCCTCCTTCGCGATGTGATCACGGAGGAGCTGCTGGAACGCATCGAAGACGGCCACGAACTCCGCCTGGCTCGGCGTGCCGCGAAGCTGGTCCACCTGGCCGTGGATCGTGACGTGCTCGCGCTGGAGGATCTCGACCGGGCCCTGGCCACCCATACGCGCGATGAGGTCGGGGAAGAGGAGCACCTCCTCGTTCGAGGCGTGCATGAGCAGCGGTCCCGCGAGCGTGCGTACGGCGCCGACGAGGTCTTCCACCGGAGCGCCGCGATCGAGCCTCGCCTGGAGCTCGTCGAGCTGCCCAACGAAGGCCACGTGTTCCGCCGAGAATCGGTCGATGATCCGCATGTGCGCCCTCCTACAAATATTGGCCGCCATCCACGGGGATGACGGCGCCGGTGATGTGGCGTGCACGGTCGCTCGCGAGGAACGTGACGAGTGCGGCGACGTCTTCCGGCTCGCCGAGGCGGCCGAGGACGATCTCGCCGAGCGCGCGGGTGCGCACCTCGTCGGGAGCGGCAGCGACGAGGTCCGTGGCGATGAGGCCGGGAGTCACGACATTCACGGTGATGCCGAAGCTGCCCACCTCCCGGGCCACGGTCTTCGAAAAACCGATGAGCCCGGCCTTCGACGCGGTGTAGTTCGCCTGGCCGAACTTGCCGCGCTGCGCGTTGATGGACGAGATGTTCACGATGCGGCCGCCGCCGGCCCGCATGAGCGGGATCGCTGCACGGACGAAGCGGAAGCACGCGGTGAGGTTGGTCTCCATGACCTCGTCCCAGGCCTCGTCGGGCATCTTCCAGACGACGTGGTCGCGCGCGACGCCTGCGTTGTTCACGAGGACGTCGAGCCGGCCGAAGTGCTGTTCGGCCGCGGCCACGACGCGCTCGGCCGTCCCGGCCACACGACCGTCAGCGCGCAGCCCGAGCGGGCACCGGCCGGCGGCGGCGATCGCGGCGGTCGTGCGGTGCGCACCCTCGGCGTCGTCACGGAACGTGAAGACGACGTTCGCGCCGGCGCGCGCCAGGTCGATCGCGATGGCCTGGCCGATCCCGCGCGATCCGCCGGTGACGATGGCGACCCGTCCGACGAGACCGTCGGGCGTCTCGAGCGTCACGCGATCCCGACGGGCGTCCCGGCCAGGACGGCGCCGCAGCGGCCGCAGTGGGCGAAGTCCGCGGGGATGCCCGTCGCGCCGCACGATGGGCAGGCGCCGGTGTAGGGGCCCCAGAGGTATTCGCTCGATCCACCGTCGCGGGCCTTCTCCCGGAGCGCGATGCGTCCGGCCTTGCGCTTCTCGGCGAAAGCACGCATGCCCTCCTGTGGCTCGAGCGCGCCAAAGTGGACGGAGAGCCAGTCGCGTGCGTGCGGGATCGTCATCGAC
>JBKJTV010000248.1:0-8997 GCA_046589985.1 Candidatus Limnocylindria bacterium
GAGGGGCAGATCGAGGGCTCCGCGTACATGGGCTACGGCGAGATCATCGGCGAGGAGCAGGTCTTCCGCGGCGGGCTCCACAAGAAACCGTCGCTCCTCGACTACAAGCTGCCGACCTCGCTCGACACCCCGCTGCTCGAGGCGATCATCGTCGAGTCCGTCGACGCCGAAGGTCCATTCGGCGCGAAGGAGGCCGGCGAGGGTCCGCTGAACTCGGTCATCCCGGCGATCGCCAATGCGGTGTACGACGCGATCGGCGTGCGCTTCGACGAGACGCCCATCACGGCGGACAAGGTGCTCGACGCGCTCGGGAAACGCGATAACCGCGGCGTGCCGAAGGACCGCATCGGGCCGGACGGACTTGGGGAGAGCAAGCGCGACCCGGGTGACGCGCAGCGCCGGCTCGGATCCACCACTGACGCTCGCCAGCGGAAGATCTCCAAGGGCACCGGCTAGTGCTGCGCCTGCCGCGGTTCGAGCTCATCGAGGCGCGCTCCTATGTGGACGCCGTGAGCCTGCTCCGTGCCCACGACGCGGGCGAGCTGGATCCGGCGCGCGGGACCCCAAGCCTGCGCGTGATGACCGTGGCCGGTGGTACCGATCTCTTCCCGAACATGAAGCGTCGACAGTTCACGCCCGCGGTCCTCATCTCGCTCCAGCGTGTCGATGGCGCAACGGCGCTCAGCGTGAACGGCACGCTCCACCTCGGCGCCGGGGTAACGCTCGCAACGCTCGCGTCGCATCCGGCGATCGTGGAGCGCTGGACCGCGCTTGCCCAGAGCGCGATCGCCGTGAGCACGCCACAGCTGCGCAACGCCGGGACCATCGGCGGCAACCTCTGCCTCGACACCCGCTGCAACTGGTACGACCAGTCGCTCTTCTGGCGGAGCGCCGAGGGGTTCTGCATGAAGACCCACCCCGAGGTCGTCTGCCGGGTCGCGCCGTCGAGCCCGCGCTGCCTCGCAGTCGCGAGCGCGGACACGGTCCCCGCACTCCTCGCACTCGGAGCGACCGTGCGGATCGAGGGCGCTGGCGGCGCCCGGGACGTCGCGGTCACGGATCTCTATCGCGAGGACGGCATCCGCTTCCTCGGCATCGGGCGCGACGAGGTCATCGCGTCGGTGACCGTGCCCGATCCGGCGGGCTGGTCGAGCACCTACCACAAGCTCCGCGACCGAGGCTCGTTCGACTTCCCGCTGGTCGGCATCGCAGCAGCCGTCCGGTGGGACGGCGGGCTGGTGGCCGAGGCGCGCGTCGCGATCACGGCGGTGTCTTCGCGCGCGACGCTCGTCGCGGGTGCTGCGGCAGCGCTCGTCGGCTCGCGGCTCGACGACGCCGCGATCGCGGCAGCGGCAGACGCTGTCCACAAGGCCGCACGGCCGATGGACAACACCTCGGGCACGATCTCGCAGCGCAAGCGGACCGCGCGCGTATTCGCGGAGCGCGCTCTGGCGTCGCTCCGGCAGGGCTGATGCGGACCGCGGCGGTCGTGCCGGCGGCGGGCTCCGGTGAGCGATTCGGCGGCGCGAAGCTGCAGGCGGACGTCGACGGCAAGATGCTCATCGAGCGCACGATGGCTTCACTTCGGGATGCCGGGATCGATGACCTCGTGCTCGTCGTCGGGCCGGAGACAGGGACGCTCCTCGAGGCACGCGACGTGCGCGTCGTCGTGAACCCCGACCCGACCCGCGGCATGTTCTCGTCGCTGCAGGCCGGCCTCGAGGACATCATCGCCGACGTGATCCTCGTCCTTCCGGGCGACATGCCGTTCGTGCTTCCGTCGACGATCCGCTCGCTCGTGCAGGTGTACGAGGCACGGGGCGGCATCGTCTCGCCCCGCTGCGGTGGGAAGCGCGGACACCCGGTCCTGCTGACGCCTGCCATCCAGCAGGAGATCCTCGAGGCTGACCAGCGGTCTACGCTTCATCACGTGCTGAACGCGCACCGCGACCTGCGGATCGACCTCGACGTCCTGGACCGCGGTGTCCTCCGCGACGTGGACACGAGGGAGGATCTCGCCCATGCGTGAGGTCTACGCGCGCATGGCCGAGCTCGAGCGCGAAGGCCGCCGTTTCGCCATCGCGACCGTCGTGCGGACGAGCGGCTCGACGCCGCAGGTGGTCGGAGCAAAGCTCCTGGTCGACGACCTCGGGCGCATCGTCGGGACGCTCGGTGGCGGCTGCGTCGAGGGCGACGCCTTCACGCAGGCTCGCGAGGTCATCGCATCGGGCCGCTCATCGCTCCGCGAGTACGAGCTCACGGAGGATCTCGCCTGGGACACCGGCCTCGTCTGCGGCGGCACGATGTGGATCTCGATCGAGCCCGGCGAAGGAGCCCTGCACGTTGCCGAGCGCGACCTCCTCGGCGACGTGCTCGCCGCGTCGTCCGGCGGCCGGCCGGTCGCGCTCACCACGCTGCTTCGCCGCCGGGGCAAGGAACTCACGCCCGTGGGGCGGCTCTTCGTCGAGCCGGACGGGCGCTCGCACGGCACGCTCGGCGACGCCTTGCTCGACGAGCGCGCGCTCCAGGCCGCGCGGGAGGTCCTGCGCGAGGGCACCGCGCGCAACGTGCCGCTCGATGACGCGCACGAGCTCCTCGTCGAGCCGGTGCTCTCGCGGCCGCACCTCGTGGTCATCGGCGGCGGCCACGTCGGACTGGCGCTCGCGAAGCAGGGCGCGCTTCTCGACCTGGACGTCACGGTGGTGGACGATCGTCCGGAGTTCGCGGCGCGCGAGCGCTTCCCCGCCCCGATCGAGGTCATGAACGCCGATATGCCGGAGGCGCTCCGCACGATGACGGTCGGCTGGAATTCGTTCGTCGTCATCGCGACGCGCGGGCACAAGCTCGATGGGCAGTGCCTGCGAGCGGCGGTCGCCCTGCCATCACGCTACATCGGGGTGCTTGGCAGCCGGCGTAAGACGATCCTCATCGCGCGGATGCTGCGCGACGAGGGCGTGTCAGAGGAACGGCTCCGCGCGGTGCACGCGCCGATCGGGCTCGACCTCGGCGGGCGGACGCCGGCGGAGATCGCGCTCGCGGTGCTCGCGGAGATCACGCAGGAGCGCTACGGCGGCACCGGCCGGGCGCTGCGCCTCTCGGACGACCTCTATGCCAAGGCGGTCGCCCGGACCTAACGCGCGATCTCGTTCACGTCCTGCGGGTGCGGCGTGTCGCCTTCCGGCATGTCGCTCGGTGCCGCGGGACTGCCCCGCCGGTCGGGGCTGAGGCCTTCGCGCTGCTCGGCGACCCGTTCGTTGTCGGCCTTCTCGGCCTTGTCGGTCGGCTGTGGCTGTTGCTTCATGCCGGACCTGAGTGCACATCTCACACCACGGCCCCAGACACCGTTCTAGCGTGTGAGGGATGGTCCGCACATTTGGTGAGCTTCTGGAGCGTTACGAGCGTGAGGTCTTCGCCTATGCGCTCCGGCTGTCGGCCGATCGCGACGAGGCGGACGACCTTTATCAGGAGACCTTCCTCGCGGCGTTCCGCGGCTGGCCACCCCCGCGACGCGGCAACGAGCGCGCCTGGCTCTATCGGATCGCCACGAACAAGGCGATCGACCGCGGACGCCGCGCGCGGCCGAAGGTGAGTCTCGAGGACGTCGAGCTCGCTGCCCCGGAGCGGGATGGCGCAACGTCGCTCGACATCGCGCGCGCGGTCGAGCGGCTGGCCCCGGGGCAGCGCGCTGCGTTCGTCCTGCGACAGGTGCAGGGGCTCTCCTATGCCGAGATCGCGGAGACGCTCGGCTGCAGCCAGGAAGCCGCGCGCTCGCGGGTCTCGGAGGCGACGAAGACGGTGAGAAGGAGGATCGCATGACGCTCGACACGCTCGTCACGGACGCGCGCGCCCGACTCCTGGCACGCGCGAAGCGCGAGGGCCTGGCAGACGTCGGCTACGCGGTCGCGGACTCGCCGCTCGGTCCGCTGTGGATCGCGGTCGGCCCGCGCGGCGTGGCGGTCATCAGCTACGGCGCCGAGCCGGACGCCGCGGACTTCGGCCGGCTGGTCCGCACGTACGGTCCGGGCATCGTTCCCGATCCGCGCCGCACCTCGAACGTCGCCCGCGAGCTCGACCAGTACTTCGCAGGTCGGCGCAGGATCTTCGACCTCGACATCGACCTTGGCGGTCTCACCCCCTTCCAGCGGCGCGTCCTGCGCGCGACGGCACGCGTGCCCTACGGTGACCTCGTGACCTACCGGACCGTCGCGCAGCGCGCAGGGAATGTGGCCGCGTCGCGCGCGGCAGGCGCCGCGCTCGGCGCGAACCCGATCCCGATCGTGGTGCCCTGCCATCGCGTCGTCGCGAGCGACGGGAGCCTGGGCGGCTACGCCGGCGGGCTCGACGCGAAGCGACACCTCCTCGCCATCGAGCGCGGCGAGGCGGTTCCCGCGGGAGGCTGGCCACCAGCGCACCGCGCGTGAGGCCGCACGCAGCGCTCCTTCTCGTCAGCGGCATCTGGGGCCTCTCGTATCTCGCCACAAAGATCGCGCTCCGGGATTTCGGGCCGTTCGAGCTCGCGGCGATCCGAACGACCATCGCCGCGGTGCTCTTCGTGCCCGCACTCGTCCGGGCGCGAGCGCAGATCCGGACGGTCGACGGTCTCGTTCTCGGTGCGCTCGGCGTCGCCTTCTACTACGCGGCCTTCAATGTCGGTCTCGCCACCGCGCGTGCGACGGACGCCGGCGTCATCCAGGCCGCCATACCAGCAGCGTCGGCGCTCTTCGCGATCCCCCTCCTCGGCGAGAGGGGCACGCTGCGCTCCTGGCTTGGGATCGCACTCTCGACGGTGGGGGTCATCGTGCTCGTCGCCGGCACACGAGCAGTCGGGGAAGGGTCGCTCGTCGGAGACCTCTGGATCGTGCTCACCGTGATCGACTGGGCGCTCTACAACATCGCGGTCCGCCGGATCTCGCGACGCGCCTCCCACACCGCGATCACCGCCGCCGCGCTCGTCTACGGCGCGGCACTCGTGCTTCCGCTTGGGGCCTTCGAGCTCGCGCAGGGGCTGCCGATCATCACGGCCGAAGGCGCGATCGCGCTCCTCTTCCTTGCGTTCTTCGCCTCGGCGCTCGGCTACTGGCTCTGGTCCTACGGCCTGGGCCGTCTGGAGGCGGGGCGCGCGTCCAGCTACCTCAACCTCCTCCCGCTCATCGCGGTCGTCTCCGGTGCGCTCGTGCTCGGTGAACGCGTCGGGCCGATCGAGCTCGCGGGTGGCGCCCTCATCCTCGGAGGAGTCGCACTCGCCGGGCGAGGCTGAGGCCGGTCAGGCGCGCCCGGCGATCGCGCGCCGGAGCGGGAGTCTCAGCGAGGCCGGCCTCACCTCATCCACCGCCACCGCATCGCAGCCGACCCACGACGCCGCCTCGACGAGCGCGTCGGCCATGTCCTCCACCGCGTCGCGGTCGACGGTCACGCGCTTCGCGACGAGTGTCGTTCCGGAGCGCCCCGGATCGACGCGGCCGCGGAGCGCGCCGCGCGCGAGGAGCGGCATGGCGAAGTAGCCGTGCACGCGATCGGCGGCTGGCGTGTACGACTCGAGCTTCATCTGGAAGTCGAAGAGGCGCTGCACGCGGTCGCGGTTGCGCAGCACGGTGTCGAATGGCGAGAGCAGCGTCGTGCGGTGCTTCCCTCGGGGCGCGGCCGCGAGCGCCTTCGGATCGGCCCAGGCGGGCGCCTCCCAACCCCGCACGGTCACGGGTACGAGTCCCGTGCGCGGGAGGACGTCGCGCACTTCGGGAAGCGTGAGGCCCCCGAAGTACGTCTGGAGGTCGCGGACGGTCGCGACGCCGAGACGCTCCCCCGCCCGCGCGACCCAATGCGTGAAGCACGCCTCGTCGGGGAGGTCACGCCGCAGGCGCTTCGGGATGACCTCGTCGGCGAGGTCGTAGACGCGCCGCCACCCGCGTCGCTCGACGCAGGCGACCTCGCCGAGCGAGAGGAGGCGCTCGACGGCGATCTTCAGGGGCGACCAGTGCCACCAGACATTTTTCAAAGCAGGCGCCTTGCTCCGCGAGCCGCCGAGGTCCTCCGAGGTGATCGGCCCGCGCTCCTCTATGAGCCGCCGCACCTCGTCCATCGCCACGCGATCCGGCTTGCGCCGCGGATGCGTCCACTCCCGGCGCCGGCGCCGCCGCGCGGACAGGTACGGCCAGTCCTCGATCGGCAGGATGACCGCGAGGCCGCCATCCTCAAAGGCGACCGGAGGCCGCGACCAGTACGCCGCTTCGACCTTTGCCCGCGCGATCGGCCCGATCCGCGAGTACGCGACGAGCTCGTGCGAGCGGGCGAGGACGGAGATCGTGTCGAGCTGCACGAAGCCGAGATGACGGAGCATGGCGCCAGGGTCTCGCTCGCGAGGACCGATCAGACCCTGCGCGCGAAGGAAGATGCGACGGGCCTGGTCCGTTGAGAGCTCGGGCACCGACGGAGCGCGTTTCGCCATCAGCCCGTGCCCCTCACTTCGTGTCGCGAATGAAATACGCCGCCTCGTAGAGCGGCCGGAAGCCCAGGTCGCGGAGGTTGTGCGCCGACGCATCGTCGGCCTCGGTCTGCGAGGTGAACACGCGACGGCGGCGAGCGAGGCCGAGCCGCACGCGCTCGGCGATGAGCACCTGTTGGATCCCCCGTCCACGGAACCGCTCGAAGACGCTGCCGGAGTAGAGGCCGGCGACGCCGGGCGAAAGCCACAGCAGACCGCTGCCGGCGACCGCGCCGTTCACGAACGGCACGAGCGGAGTCGCGCGGTCGCGCTCAGAACGCACGTGAGCAGCGGAGGCACGCTCGAAGAGGAGCCCGAGGTCGCCACTCACCCCGAACCCGTCGCGCACCGCCTTCCCGAAGGTCGCAGGTGCGGCGCGCCGCACGCGCAGGCCCGGGATCGCCGGCGCGACCGGTGCGATCGACGTCTCGAGCACGTGGATACGGTGGCGCTCCCGCTCCCGTTCGAACCCTGCACGCTCCAGGAGCCGGACGACGCTCGGACGCGCGATCCCGTCCGCGACCTCGACGCGCGCCGGGAGCCCTTGCCCGGCGAAGAAGCGGACGATGCGATCGAGCGTCGCGGGCACCGCCTCGGCGAGCGTGCCGAAGCCCACCGCACGGTGCAAAAGCGGGATCGGGAACGCGCGGTCGGCCACGCAGACGACGCCGCCGACGGTGCGCACCGCGATGCCGAGGCGTCGCGCGAGGCGTGCGTCCGCGATGAAGAGAGCGCGCATCATCGACGTCTCGTTCCGCTGGAGCGCGCGCGCAAGGTCGAGACGAGCCGTCACGCGCCGAGCGAGAGGAGCGTCCGACGTACGAGCTCGCGCGCGAGGGGCACCTTGTAGGCGTTCTGCGGCAGCGGCTCGGCACCCTCGAGTGCCTGCTCACCCGCACGTGCACACGTGCGCTCGTCGAGCGTCTGACCTTCGAGGGCCGCTTCCGCGGCGGTCGCACGCCACGGCACCGGCGCCACGCCGCCGAGGACGACGCGAACGTCGCTGGCGACGCCGTTCTTCAGGCGCGCGGTCGCGGCGACAGAGACGAGCGCGAAGCTCCAGGCCTTGCGGTCCATCTGCTTACGGAACGCGCCGGACCGTGCGAACGCGGCTTCAGGGACCCTCACGCTCACGATGACCTCACCGGGGCGGATCGCGTGCTCGCGGCGGTCGGCACCGTGCGGGACGACGAAGAGCTCCGCGCAGGCGATCTCGCGTGTGCCGCGTGCCGTGCGGAGCTCGACGGTCGCATCGCAGGCGATGAGCGCCGGCGCAAGGTCGCCCGGCGACGCGATGATGCACTCGTTCGCACCGACGACCGCGTGATGGCGGTGCTCACCCTCGCGAGCGAAGCAGCGCGTGCCGCCCTTCAGCCAGCACGGGAAGGCCTCGTCCCGGTAGTACCAGCAGCGGTTCTTCTGCAGGAGGTTACCGCCGACCGTGCCCATCGCCCGCAGCTGCGGCGTCGCGGCATCGGCGAGGGACTGCGGGATGATCGGCAGGATGCGGCGGAGCTCCTCCGACGACTCGAGGTCCGCGAGCGGCGTGAGTGCGCCGATGCGCACGCCCTTCCCTCGCTCACGCGCCCAGCCGCGGAGCCCGTCGATCAGCGTGAGGTCGACGATGCGTTCTGGCTCGGCGACGCCGGCCTTCATGAGGCCGAGCAGGTCGGTACCGCCGGCCATCGCCGTCGCGTCGGGTCCGACGAGGCGGAGCGCCTCGGCCAGGGTGCGTGGCCGGGCCAGCGAGAACGGCTTCAACGCGCCACCTCCGCGAGGGCGGCAAGCACGCGCGGCGGCGTCATCGGCGTGATCCGCACCCGCGCCCCGGTCGCGTTCGCGATGGCGTTGGCGATGGCGGCGGCCGTCGGGATGATCGGCGGCTCGCCGAGGCCCTTCACGCCGAGGTTGTTCGCCTTCCGATCTGGAACGTCGGTGAAGCGAACGATGATCGGCGGCACGTCGCGCACGGTCGGGACCTTGTATTCCTCGAGGTCCGCATTCAGGACCCGGCCGCTCCGGCGATCGAGCACCCGCTCCTCGGTGAGCGCGAACCCGATGGCCTGGATGACCCCGCCCTCGACCTGCGACGCAGCGGTCATCGGATTCACGATGCGGCCGATGTCGTGCACCGCGACGATCTTCTCGATGAAGACCTCGCCGGTGCCCGTGTCGACCTCGAGCTGGACGAAGTGCGCGCCAAAGGTGTTCAGCGACATCCTGGACGGATTAGGGAAGCGGCTCCCCTTCCCGATGACGGTGTAGTTCTGGATCTCGTCGAAGATCTCCTTGATCGGCCTGCGCGCACCCTTGCTCACGATCTTCCCGCCCTCGACCCTGAGCTCGCTCTTCCGCACCTCCATGAGACCGGACGCAGCGCCGAGCAGCTGCTCGCGCGCGTCAGCCGCCGCGAGGCGGACCGCCGGCCCGACCGATGCCGCGGTCAAGGAGCCCGCCGAGATGGGGCCGTACGGCACATCCGTGTCTCCGATGTCGACGCGGACCTGATCGACCGCGAT
>JBKJTV010000295.1:0-2851 GCA_046589985.1 Candidatus Limnocylindria bacterium
CGGCCGCCCTGCGCTGCCCGCGAGCGCCGCGATCCCGCCGTTGAGGAGATAGATCTCGCCCGTAGACGCCCCGGCCCAGACCCGGCCCTGCGCGTCCGGGAGGAGGACGCTCGGGACCGAGCGGCCCGGCCAGGCGTTCTGGAACACCTTCCCCTCGATGCGGTCGTACGACCCGACGCCGGAGACCCCGTCCGAGAACCAGAGCCGGCCACCGATGTCGGCCGCGAGGGCGACCGAGCCGCGAACGCCGATGTTGATCGCCTGGAACTTCTTGATGATTCGATCGAAGGCGAGCAGCTGCGGGCTCCCGGGCATCGCGATCCAGACCGTGCCCTCCGGTGCGACCGTCATCGCGGAGACGTCGGTGAGCGGGACCGGATACGAGGCGACCTTTTCGTCCGTGATGCCGACCTCGAAGAGGCGGCCCTTGATGTCGACCGCGTAGACGTGGGTGAGTCCCGCTGCGAGCGCGCGGAGGATCGCGTCACGCGGGAGCTGCGCCACGGAGAAGATCTCGCCGGTCGCGGTATCGAGCGCCGCGAGTTGGTTCCGCTGGTCGACGAACCAGATGCGCGCGGCGGTCGTCGCGACAAGCACCGGGACGCGGCCATCGGGCAGCGGCAGGCGGTAGAGGTCGGACGAGATGCGCACGGCGCCCGCGGGCACCCCGGCGACCGCCGGGATCTTCGGCGAGACGATGGGCGTGCCGGATGGCGACGGCGCGGGCGAGCCGGACGGGGACGGCACCGGGGTGCCGCTTGGTGCCGGTGTCGGCGTGACGCTCGACGGTGTCGACGAGGGAGCGCCGGAAACGCTGGGGCCTGTCGCAACGGCCGTCGGGAGCGCTGCGGATACGACCTGGCTGCCGCCGACCACGGTGAACTTCCGTGCCGCGTCGTCGTACGCGAGATCGCGTCCGGACACCGCGAGGTCCGTCGTGCCGGAGGTGCGGCCGTCAGCGTCGACGACGACGATCCGGCCGGCGCCGGCGATCTCGAGCAGGACGGCGAAGCCACCGTCGGGCAGGCCGATCACCGCGGTGGCCTTGCCCTCGAGCGTGACCGGGGCGGGCGCGCCCTCACCGTAGAAGGAGAGCCGCGCGCGCTCGCCCGCGGCGGAGAGCACGGCGATGCGCTCGCCGCCCCGCGCGAACGCGGCGCTCACGCCGCCCGCGATCGTTTCGATGGTGCGGTATGACGCGTCAACGATGTTCGTCGTCGCGGCAGAAACGAGAAGCGTGCGGCGCCCCGCAGGATCGGCGACGACGAGCTGCGGCGCGACCGACACGGACTGCACGGTCTCGAGCTTCTTCGTGCCCGGATCGAACACCGAGACCTCGCCCGAGGCGACGGTCGCGGCAGCGGACGCCGTCGGCGCCTTGGCGGCGACGACGGTCGAAACGACGATCTTGCCGTTGTCGACCTGCACGCTCGTCGGGGTGCCCACGAGCTGGAGCTGCGTCGCACCGACGACGGTGTTGCGCTCCGTGTCGATCTCGGTGAGACGCTTCGACGTGGCGTCGAGGACGAACACGCGGTTCGCCGCCTCGCTGAGCGCGAGGGCGGTCGGGCGTCCGCCGACGACGATGTGCGCGCGGAGGGCATAGGTGCTCGCGTTCAGCGCGTTCACCGCGCCGGCGTCCGGCTGCGCGACGTAGAGCGTGTTCGTGCGCGCGTCGAGCACGACCTGCTGCACCGCTGCGACGAGTGAGGCCTCGGGTCCGGGAAGGGCCTTCTGGTCATCGCGACCCGGAGTCAGCGTGCTGCCGAAGGCGATCGCGAGGGCCAGGACCGCAACGACCGCACCGCGCCAGGCGATCCCGCCGAGGGGACCGACGCCGGAGGGGCGGGTGCCCTGCGGGGCACGCGTGCCGCGGGTGAGCGCCGCCATGGCCTGGTCGACACGTGCGGAGGGGAGGACGAGCGGGGCGGCCAGGAGGGCCTCCACGGCGGTCCAGGCGGCCTCCGTCCGGCGGCAGGGCTCGCAGGCGGTCAGGTGGCGGGAGGCGATCGCCGCGTCGGCCTCGTCGGCCTCGCCGTCGCGGACGGATGAGAGAAAGGAAGCGACGAGATCGCAGGAGAGCGCTACCGGGAGCCGCAGCTCGTCCTCGAGGCGGGCGAGCGAGGCCACATCGGCCCGGCAGGCCGCGCAGGCGTCGAGATGCGCCCGCGCCTCGGCTGCTTCCTGGCCCGGGAGCTCGCCGTCGAGGAGCGCGGAGAGGGACTCGAACTGAAGGTGCCGGATCTCGCCCATCCGACAGTCAAGACGACCGGGATGGCCGCTTTGTCGCGGTTCGTTATCCTTTCATTGAAACTCAATGACGAAGCCGAAGGCACACACGCGCAGCTTTCCGTGCCCAGACGATCTCTGGACCGAGGTCGAGCGCTTCGCGCGCGAGCGGGACCTCGGCTCGCCTGCCGCAGCAGCTCGGCTCCTTCTGCGGAGCGGACTCGCCGTCGAGGAGCGCACGCGTGAGCTCCAGACCGCGCGGGACTGGCAGATCGAGCAGTCGTGGGCCGTCGTTCAGGCGATCGCCTCGGGCGACCGAGAATTCAGGAGCTGGGATGAGATCACGCAGGCCGCCGAGAGCGCGCGTCGGCGTATCCGCGAGCGCGAGGCCACGCAGAAGTAGTGCCGGTGGTCGTATCGCGACCGGAGTTCATCGCGGATGTGCTAACGCGGATCGAATGGCTCGCCCAACACCGGCCCGAGGACCAGCTCGACCACTTCCTCGGCGCGCTCGCGGTCGTGCGCGAGCAGATCGCGCGAGCGCCGCTCCAGGGCGCACCGCTGCGGCAGGATGAGCGCTACGTGCTGCGGCTGCGCCTCTTTCCCCGGCCGCTGCCGTACC
>JBKJTV010000297.1:0-4080 GCA_046589985.1 Candidatus Limnocylindria bacterium
GATCATCCGCACGTGGTACGGGCTCTCCCAGGCCTTCTCGAGATGGGACGTGGCACCCGGGGCCCACACCAAGTCGTGCAACCCGGCGCCGGTGACCTGGTACGCCACGAAGATGTCGCCGCTCTTCGCGTACTTGACCGGGGGCGCTGCCACGGGCGGAATCCTACCGTCGCGATGCTGCGCACGGGCGCCGTTTGACACCCTCCCCAGCGCACGATGGAATGGACCTCTTCATGGCCGCTATTGACGCCCCCTTCCCCGTCACCCGCCGCCGTTACGGCGGCATCCTCGAGTGGGTCACGACCGTCGACCACAAAAAGATCGGGATCATGTACCTCTACACGACCTTCTTCTTCTTCCTGCTCGGCGGCCTGCTCGCGCTGACGGTCCGCGCGCAGCTCGCGACCGCGGACACCCAGCTGCTCACCGCGGGCCAATACAACTCCGCGTTCACGATGCACGGCACGACGATGGTGTTCCTCGTCGTCGTCCCGATCTTTACCGGATTCGCCAACTACATCGTCCCGCTACAGCTCGGTGCGCGTGACATGGCGTTCCCGCGCCTGAACGCGCTCTCGTTCTGGCTCCTTATCTCCGGCGGGATCCTGCTCTACGCGTCGTTCCTCGTCGGAAGCACGGCGAACGCTGGCTGGACGTCGTATGTGCCGCTCTCGACGCGGCAGTACTCGCCGGGGCCAGGGCAGGATCTCTGGATCCTCTCGCTCACCGTGCTCGGCTTCTCGTCGATCTTCGGCGCGCTGAACATGATCGTCACGATCTTCGCCCTCCGCGCGCCGGGCATGACCTTCAACCGGCTCACACTCTTCACCTGGACAGTGCTCGTCACGTCGTTCCTGCTCGTGCTCGCGATGCCGTTCCTCACAGTCGCGGGCGTGCTGCTCCTCTTCGACCGGCTGACGGGCACGAACTTCTTCAGCGTCACCGAGGGAAGCGACCCGCTCCTGTGGCAGTACCTGTTCTGGTTCTTCGGCCACCCGGAGGTCTACATCATGGTCCTGCCGGGATTCGGGATCATCTCAGAGGTCCTGCCGATCTTCTCGCGCAAGCCGATCTTCGGCTACAAGATGATCGCGTACTCCTCGGTCGCTATCGGCTTCCTATCGTTCTCCGTGTTCGTCCACCACATGTTCGTCGCGGGGATCGATCCGTCGCTCCAGGTGTTCTTCATGGCGTCCACGATGCTCATCGCCGTCCCGACCGGCGTGAAGATGTTCAGCTGGCTCGGCACGATCTGGGGCGGCTCACTCCGCTTCAAGACACCGATGCTCTTCGCCCTCGGCTTCCTCATGAACTTCCTCATCGGCGGCATCTCGGGCGTCTTTCTCGGCTCCGTGCCCGTCGACATACAGCTCTCCGACACGTATTACGTCGTCGCGCACATCCACTACGTCCTCATGGGCGGTGCGATGTTCTGCGCGTTCGCCGGCATCTACTACTGGTTCCCGAAGATGACCGGCCGGATGCTCTCCGAGCGCCTCGGACAGATCCACTTCCTCCTCATGTTCGTTGGCTTCAACATGGCGTTCTTCGTCCAGCACCAGCTCGGGATCTCGGGCATGCCGCGGCGCACCTACCACTACCCGCAATCGCCGGAGTGGGCCGGGCTCAACCTCATCTCGACGATCGGTGCGTTCACGCTCGCGGTCGGCATGCTGTTCTTCCTGCTCAACATCTTCCTGAGCCTGCGCAGCGGCCGTCCCGCGGGCGACGATCCGTGGGAAGGAGCCACGCTCGAGTGGGTGACGACGTCACCGCCGGCTGCCTACAACTTCGCACGCATCCCGGTGGTGCACAGCGCACGCCCGCTCAAGGAGGACATCCCCGGCGCGGGGCACTGACACGGAGCCGTTCCGGCGCATGCCAATGACCTATTCGCCACTCTTCCGCCGCTGGGTCCTCGCCGCGTTCGCCGTCGCGTTCATTGCCGTTGCCTGGGGCGGCGTCGTCCGCGCGACCGGCTCCGGGATGGGCTGCGCCGATGACTGGCCGCTTTGCCAGGGGCAGCTCTTTCCGGCTGCGGAGGCCGGCTCTGTCATCGAGTGGATCCACCGGGCACTTGCGCTCCTCTCGGGGATCACCGTGTTCATCGTCGCGTGGCTCGCCGTTCGGTACCATCGCGGCCGCGCGCTCGGCCTCGCTCTGGCGGCCGTCCCGCTGTTCCTCCTCCAGGCGATCCTCGGCGCGGTGACGGTGTGGCTCGCGCTGCCGCACGAGTGGGTGACCCTCCACTTCGCGAACGCGCAGCTGTTCCTCGGCGTCCTCACCGCGCTGCTCGTGGAGACGCGTGTACCGCGCTCACAGGCGGCCGACCGCTCCAGCACCTGGACCTGGCTCGTCGCCGGCGCGGCCGCCGCCACCTTCCTCCTGCAGCTCTCCGGAGCCTACGTGCGCGCGGCGGGCGCGACGGCCGCGTGCACCGGCTGGCCGGCCTGCGACGGCGCGCTGGGGTTCCCGACGACCGGAGCGCCGGCGATCCACATGCTCCACCGCTACCTCGCCGCCGCAGTCGGGGTCCTCATCGTCTACGCGGCACTTGCGGCCTGGCGGCGTCGGCGGGAGATCCCCGGCGCGGGGACCCTGTCCGTGTGGACCCTTGGTCTCTTCGCTCTGCAAGTGATCGTCGGTGCGGCGAATCCGCTCATGAATTTCTCGGTCATCCCGCTCGCTGCGCACCCTGGCGTCGCCTCGGCCCTCTGGTGCGCGACCGTCGCGCTCGCTGTCGTCGCCTGGCGTCCGCCCGCCGGCGCGCGCGAGACGCTCCGCGACGTCATCTCGCTCACGAAGCCCGCGATCATGTCGCTGCTCCTCCTCACCGCCGTCGGTGGCGCGTTCCTCGCGGCCCAGGGCGTCCCTCCCTTCCTGCCGCTCGTCGCGACGGTCGTCGGTGGGGCGCTCGCGAGCGGCGGCGCCTCGAGCCTCAACCACTACTTCGATCGCGACATCGATGAGCAGATGCGGCGCACGCGCCGCCGGCCTCTCGTCGCGCACCGCATCCCGAACTCGCTCGCGATCGCGGTCGGCGTCGTCTGCAACGGCGCCGCCTTCGCGGTGCTCGCGGTCTGGGCGAACGTGCTCGCGGCCTTGCTCGCGCTCTCCGGCACGCTCTTCTACATCCTCGTGTACACGCTGTGGCTGAAGCGGACGACGACGCACAACATCGTCATCGGCGGCGCCGCCGGGGCGATCCCGCCGCTCGTCGGGTTCGCCGCCGTGGCCGGATCGCTCGATCTGGCCGCGTGGCTCCTGTTCGCGATCGTCTTCTTCTGGACGCCTGCGCACTTCTGGGCACTCGCGATCCTCATCAAGGACGACTACGCGCGGGCCGGCATCCCGATGCTGCCCGTCGTCCGCGGTGAGGTCGCGACGACGTGGGGGATCCTCTGGTACTCAGCGAGCCTCGTCCCGCTCTCGATCCTCCTCTTCGTCATCGGCGCGACCGGGCTGCTGTACCTCGGCTCCGCGCTGGTCCTGGGGATCGTCTTCGTCGGCTTCGCCGTGCGGCTCGTGCGCGGGTCGGAGCTCCGGCGCCGCGCCCTCGCGCGAGGGCTCTACCTGTACTCGCTCCTCTATCTGGCGCTCCTGTTCACGGCGATCGCCGTCGACAGCGCCGTTCGTATATAGCCGCCACCGGGACCATCGCGCTCGCGATCCTCGTCGCGCTCGTGTACGCGCGAGGCGCGCGCGCGAGCCGGCGCTGGCCCGGCTGGCGCACCCTCCTGTTCTTCCTCGGCCTCCTCGCGGTGCTCATCTCGCTCGCGTCGCAGCTCGAGGAATACGCGCTCGAGCTCTTCAGCGCGCACATGGTCCAGCACATGCTCCTCACGCTCGTCGCTGCACCGCTTCTTCTGCTCGGCGCGCCGATCACACCGCTCCTCCGTGGTCTGCCGAAGGCCCTGCGCCGCAACGCCGTCGCGCCCCTCGCCCGCTCACGGCCGCTCCGTGCGGTCCTGCACGCGCTGCGCTCGCCCCTGGTCGCGGGCCTCCTGTATGTCGGTGGCCTCTACTACTGGCACATCCCGCGGGTCTACGACGCGGCCGTCGAGGACCCGCTGCTCCACA
>JBKJTV010000325.1:0-2699 GCA_046589985.1 Candidatus Limnocylindria bacterium
CGTACGGCACCGCCTCCTCCGCCACCTTCGGCTCTGAGCCCGGCTCCTCGGCGAGGAGTCCGTAGACCGCGAACGCCACGGGCGTGAGTCCCTGCTCCTCGGCGATGGTGACCTCGCGCCGGATCTCTCCCCGGACCGCGGCCATCTGCCGGCAGGCTTCGGCCGCGTCGATGAGGCGGTCGCGGAGCTCCTGGATGATCCGCTGGAGCGTCTCTGAGAGGCGCTCGTAGAACGCGGGATTCTCCGCGAGCCGCTCCGTGATTTGCGCGCGGATGGCGTGCTCCATGAGCGAGGCGCGGGCCTCGTCGTGCGGCAGCCCGGCGATCTTCGCGTCGAAGTCGCGGTCGAGGATGGACACCGGGGCCATGAGCGCGCGGACGTCGGCGGTGATGCGGGTGTCGATGAGCGCCTTCACCTTCGCGCCGATGGCGGTCCAGTCGATCGCTTCGTCAGCGCGGAGGAACTGCGCGCGGACGTAGGCGCGGATCTCGGTGAGCCGCTTCAGGCGCGGCAGGTAGGGGAGTGCCTGCGGGTCGGGAAGGAACTGGTCCATGAGCTTGGTGAGCTCGCGGTAGTCCTGCTCGAATCGCTCGAAAGCGTCGGCCTTGAACGTGCCGTCTGTCGTCGCGTCGGCGGCGAACCGCAGCACGCAGGCCCAGCGGTCCGCGAGGTCCACGCCGCGGAAGTGCGCCTCGGCGCGGTCGGTTGCCGCGCCGATGACCGGGCCGGGGTCGGCCGGCAGCTCGATCATCGCCTGCTCCACGTCGGCCCAGTCGAAGCTCTCGAGCGCGGTCTTCAGCTCGCGGGAGACCCCGTGGTAGTCCACGACGAGGCCGTAGGTCTTCTCGGTGAGGACGCCGGCCTGCTCGTGCGAGAAGCGTCGGTTCACTCGGGCGATCGCCTGGAGCAGCCCGTGGTCGCGGAGGGCCTTGTCGAGGTAGAGCACCTGCTCGATCGGCGCATCGAATCCGGTGAGCAGCTTGTCCACGACCACGAGGACGTCCGGTTCGCTCCCCGGCCGCTTGAACGCTTTCACCGTCGCTGTCTCGTCCACCGAGCGAGCCTCCTGATATTCCGGCCCGTCGTTGTAGGTCCAGGTGATGACCGGTGTCGCCGCGATGCCGAAGTTGCGGAGGTGCGTGACGTAGCGGAGCACCGCCGCCCGGCTGGGCGCGACGACCTGGGCCTTGAAGCCGTTCGGCCGCACCTTCTTCTTGAAGTGATCGCTGATGTCGAGGGCGATCGCCTCGATCCGCTGCTCCGCCTCCGCGATGGTCTCCTTGTTTGCGTAGCGCCGCCGGATCTCCGCCCGGACCTCTTCCGGCTGGTCGCCGAAGAGCGCGTCGAACAGCTTGTCGAGCGTGTTCGGCCCCTCGATCTGGAGCTCGGCCAGGCGCGCCTCGTAGCGGATCGGCACCGTCGCACCGTCCTCGACCGACTGGGGGATCGTGTACGAGTCGATGAGACCGCCGAAGCGCTTCATCGTGGACTTGAACCCCTTGTCGATCGGCGTCCCGGTGAAGCCCACGAACGTCGCGTTCGGGAGCGCGGCGCGCATCTTCGCGGCGAGGTTTCCGTACTGGGTGCGGTGCGCCTCATCGACCATGACGACGAATTCCTCGGCGTCGTTGAGTGAGTCCCGAGCCCCCGGCCCGAGGACCTCCTCGAATTTCTGGATCGTGCTCATGACGGTGCGGCCCGGCGCCGCGCGGAGCAGCCGACGCAGGTCGCTCGTGTCTTTCGCCCGCTCGGGCTCGGGGAAGCCGCAATTCCGGAACGTATCTGTGATCTGCTGGTCGAGCTGGGTCCGGTCGGTGACGATGACGATCGTCGGGTTGCCGAGCGACGGCTGCCGCCGGAGCGCGGTCGCGAGGAACAACATCGTGAGCGACTTGCCCGAGCCCTGGGTGTGCCAGATCACGCCGCCGCGGTCCTCCGGACGGCGGCCGGCGAGCATCCGCGCCACGGCGCCCTTCACCGCGCGGTACTGCTGGTAGCGGGGGAGCTTCTTCGTGAGCCGCCCCTCTTCGAGCTCGAAGACGACGAAGTCCCGCAGCACGTCGAGCAGCGTCGCCGGCCGCAGGAGGCCAGCGATGAGGCGGGCCTGGCCCTCTGCGGCCACGCCGAAGCGCCGCTCGAAGTCCGCGGCGACGAACGGCTCGATCGACTTCCAGCCGACGTACGCGTTCTCTGGTGCCCCGACTGGTGCGAAGGCCGCCGAGGCGCCGCAGTGCGCGACGCAGAGCAGGTTGGTGTGGAAGAGCTCCGGTGCGCCCGTGCCGTGCCAGGCCGGCTCCGCTTCCTGGTAGCGGCGGAGCTGCCGCACCGCCTTCGCCTTCCAGGCCTCGAGGAGCGAGGGTGACTTCGCCTCCATGACCACCAACGGAATGCCGTTTACGAAGAGCACGAGATCGGGCTTCACCACCCGCTCGTCGTCTTCGCTGCCGCCGTCGTCGCGGTCGTTCGCCCGACGTACGCGGAGCTGCGTCGTGACGAGGAACTCGTTGCGCCCGGCTTCGGGGTCGGGATGCTCGAAGTCGAAGAAGCGCACGACGCGCGTCCGGCGCCCGCCGGGAGCCTCGACGTCGAGCGGCATGCCGTAGACGAGGTACTCGTGCACCTTCTGATTCCGCGCGATACCGGCCGCATCGACGCGCTCCAGCTGGAAGGTGACCCGCTCGGCCTGCTCGTCGGTCATC
>JBKJTV010000117.1:0-4829 GCA_046589985.1 Candidatus Limnocylindria bacterium
GGTACCCGGTGATCTTCCCGCCGACGACCGAGACGATCCCCGCGAGTCCGTCCTTCTGAAGGTGGTCGTAGACGCCGTGCTTGCGTGAGACATCACCTTCTTTCACGCCCTCTTCACGCACGAGCGCGCGTACCCCCGCGTACGTGTAGTTCACGCGATCGAAGGCTGCCGTCGGGAACGCGCGGCGCGCCTCGTCGACGAGGTACCGCACGTCGCTTTCGCTGGCCTCGGCACCCGCCGGGTCGCCCGAGTAGTCGGTATCGGTCGTCCCAATGAGCGTTTGGCCGGCCCACGGGATGACGAAGAAGAGCCGTCCATCGGACCGCGCATACAAGACGTGCGCCTGCGCCGTCGAGGGCGGGGTCACCACGTGCGTGCCTTTCGTGAGCCGGAGGAGTGCGCGCCCTCCCGGACGGAGCTCGGCTCCGGCCCGATCGAGCCACGGGCCTGTCGCGTTCACGACCATGCGCGCGCGCACCTCGTGCTCCGACCCGTCGAGCACGTCGCGAATGACGGCGCCCGTGACGCGATCGCCCTCGCGCAGAAAGCGCACCACCGGCGCGTGCGTGAGGATCACGGCCCCATCGGCCGCGGCCGCGAGCGCATTCTCGACGACGAGCCGTTCGACGAACGAGACCTGGGCGTCGTAGTAGCGCCACGCACCGCGAAGACCGTCACGCCGGATGCTCGGCTCCACCTCCGCGACCTCCACGGCAGAGAGCCAGCGGCGCTTCGGCAGCGACTTGTCGAACGAGAGCGCGTCGTAGAGCCGCATCCCGATGCGGAGCTTCTGGCGAAAGATGAAGCCCTCGTCGTACAGCGGAATGAGGAATGCGAGCGGGCGCACCAGATGCGGCGCCGACCGGAGCAGGATCTCGCGCTCGCGCATGTCGGCGCGCACGAGCGCGAAGTCGAACGTCTCGAGGTAGCGCAGACCGCCGTGGATGAGTCGCGTGGGCCGCGACGTGGTGCCCGAGGCGAGATCGTCACGCTCGACGAGGGCTACCGAACAGCCCCGTCGTGCCAGGTCTCGCGCAATGCCTGCACCGATGATGCCGCCGCCCACCACGAGCACGTCGAACGTGCGCTCGTGGAGGGCGGCGACTGCCAGAGATCGTGTCGCTGCTACTTGCCGGTGCTCTTGTTGTACTTCTCGAGCGCCGCAGTGAGCTCGGTCGCGGCGGCGTCGAGCGCCTCCTTGGATCCGGACCTGCCGAGCAGGAGCTCTTCGATCGCCTTCTGGATCCTGCGCCGCGCTTCCGGGAAGACACCGATGACCGCACCTGCGGTCGCGGTGTTCTGCGGTGACTGGCGGATCTGGTCGACGGCGGTGAGGAACACCGGGTACTTCGTCGCCCACTCCTTGCTCTCGGGCTCGTCATACGCCTTCTTCACGACCGGGTAATAGCCCGTCGCGGCCTGCCATGCGGCCTGCTGCTTCGGATTCACCCAGAACTTCACGAATTCCCACGAGGCGTTCTGCTCCGCCGCCGAACGGCTCTTCAACATGTAGACGGATGCGCCACCGATGATGTTTCCGCCGGTCGCGGGAGCGCTTGCGGGCCGCGGGTAGCGGCCGGTGCCGACCGTGAACTTCCCTTGCGTCGCGTTGATGTGGCCGCGGAGACGGGCCGTGCTCTCGACATACATCGCGGTCTTGCCCGCGTTGAACGCGTTCGCGGCACCGTCATTGTCCTGTCCTGGGTTGTAGAAGGCGCCGGCGTCGAAGCCCGCCTTCCAGAAGTCGAAGATGGCCTTGCCCTTCTCGTCATTGAAGGTGATCTTCGTCGCGCGCTTGTCGCGACCGTTGCCGTTGTCGGCGTAGAGGCCGCCGCTCACGGCCATCCACTGCTCGAAGAGCCAGCCGTAGATGGACGGGCCGAAGCCATAGCGGACGGTCTGCCCGCTGGCGTCCTTCTTCGTCAGCTTCTTCGCGTAGTCGAGGACCTCGTCGAAGGTCTTGGGTGCCTTCTCCGGATCGAGACCGACCTCTTTGAAGGCATCCTTGTTGTAGTAGAGGATCGACGACGAGGAGTTGAAGGGCATGCTGTACAGCTTGCCCTCGACCTTGTAGTAGTTGATGACCGCGGGCTCGAAGTCGCTCACGTCGAACTTGTCGCGGTCGATGAACGACTGGATCGGGACGATCTCGCCGGTGTCGATCATGTAGCGCTGCCCGATGTCATACACCTGGATCAGCGCGGGAGCGCTGTTCGAGGCGAGTGAGGTGTTCAGCTTGGCGAGCGCGTCGTCGTAGTTGCCCTGGAAGATCGCCTCGACGGCGATCTTGCTCTGGCTCTTGTTGAAGTCGCTCACGAGCTTGTTCACGGCGTCGCCATTCACGCCGGACATCGCGTGCCAGAAGACGATCTTGCTGGCCGGCTCGACGGCCTTGTCGGGTGCCTTCGGTCCGGTGTCCGCCGTGCCGGCCGGACCGCTGCCGCCGCATGCCGCGGCGACGAGCGTGAGTGTCATCGCGAGGGTCATGAGCTTACGCATCGCTTCTCCTCTTGGGACCACGGGCGTTCCGCGGATCCTCACCGATGCTAGCCCTTGACGGCACCTGCGGTCAGACCGCGGACGAGCTGCCGCTGTCCGAAGAGCAGGAGGATGAGCGTTGGCGCGGCGACCATGACCACGCCTGACATGAGGAAGCCCCAGCGGAGCGACTCTTCGAACCGTAGCTGTGCGAGGCCGACCTGGGTCGTGCGCATGAGCGTCTCGTTCGTGATCAGCAGCGGCCAAAAGTACTGGTTCCAGGTGCTGAGGAACGCGTACACGGCGACCGTCCCGAGCGCCGGGCGGGAGAGCGGCAGCACGACCTGCAGCAGAAGCCGGATGCGGCCTGCGCCATCGACGATCGCAGCGTCGATGAGCGCCTGAGGGAGCTGCAGGAAGTTCTGGCGCAGCAGGAACGTCCCGAACGCCGTGGCCATGAACGGAACGGCGAGCCCCTGGTACGAGTCGAGCCAACCCAGCTCACGCACGGTGATGTAGTTCGGGATGATCGTCGCCTCCCACGGGATCATGAGCGTGGAGAGGAACACCAGGAACACGAACTCGCGGCCCTTGAACCGTATGAACGTGAACGCGTACGCCGCGAGGCTCGCGGTGATGAGCTGACCGACCACGACGAGGCTCGAAACGATCGCGCTGTTCAGGAGGTACCGCCCGATCGGGATCGTCGCGATCACGCGCGCGTAGTTGTCGAGCTGCAGGGTCTCCGGAAGCACCGGCGGCGGGTAGGTCGCGACCTGCGACTCCGTCATGAAGCTGTACGAGAGCGCCAGCAGCAGTGGCAGGGCGACGATGAGGGACGCGCCGGTGAGCGCCGCATAGGTGAGGATGTTCAGTGGTGCCCGCTTCACTGGTACGCGCTTCGCGCGTCCAGCTCGCTCGTGCGTCCGTGGCGCCGTGCGCAGCGCCACGTTCCGCTCTCGCTCACTGGTAGTGCACACGCTTCTCGACGAAGGCGAACTGGATGACGGTCAGCACGAGGATGATCGCGAAGAGGACCAGCGACTGGGCGCTCGCGTAGCCGAACTGGAAGTTGTGGAAGGCGTCGAGATAGATGCTGTAGACGAGCGTCCGGGTCGCGTCCACCGGACCACCGCGTGTCAGCAGATGGATCTGCGTGAACGCCTGGAACACATGGATCGTGTTCACCACGAGGAGGAAGAAGAGGAACGGCGTCAACAGCGGAACGGTGATGCGCCGGAACATGAGCGCCGGTGACGCGCCGTCGATCTTCGCCGCCTCGTAGAGCTCCTCGGGTACACCCTGGAGCCCCGCGAGCAGGATGATGATGCTGAAGCCAAGGCCGAGCCAGATCGTCGTGATCGAGACCGCGATGATCGCGAGGCTCGGTTCGGTGAGCCAGTTCAGCCCGCGCATCCCGACGAGCGACAGCAGGTAGTTCAGCAGGCCAAGGCTCGGGTTGAACAGCATGAGCCAGACGAGCGACCCGACAGCGGCGGAGACGGCGATCGTGCTCACCATTGCGGTGCGGAAAACGTTGATCCCGCGGACTCGCCGGTTCGCGAGCGTCGCGAGGACCAGTGCGAGAGCGATGCCGGCCGGGACCGACAGAACAACGAACCAGAACGTCGCGACAAGGCCGGCCTGGAAGACCGGCGAAGCGAACAGCTCGAGGTACTGATCGAGCCCCGCGAACACGCGCGGGTTTCCCTGCGGGGAGGTGAAGAAGAGGCTCAGGTAGATCGTCTTGCCGAGCGGGTAGAAGACGAAGGCCGTGAAGAGCAGCAGCGAGGGCATCAGGAACAGCATCGCCGTGCCGAGGTCTCGCGCCTGCCGGCTGGCTCCGCGCGTCACGCGAGCATCGTGCCACACCATCGCCCGCGGCACGTCGATGCGCTCTTCACGCGCGGGTTCAACCAGACCTCGGCACGTTCGACCGCGCGAAGGTCCCGGTCACGGGCTCCGCGTCCCGCTCGTGAGTGACCCTGATCGGAAGGCCCATGACGCCTACGGCACTTGGGGCGACGGCCCAGGCCGGGGGTCGGGAGTCATCCGTCCAACGTTCGTCGTGGGTCCAGATGGCCGGATCGAGCCTGCCTGGTACTGGGTCTGGTACTGGGTGACACCTGACGGACACGTCGCCGAGGTCCTGAGAGCGCTCGGTCAGCCTTAGGCTTCCGGACGCGGCCGCTCCGCGCGCCGTCAGATCGGAGGCACCACATGGTCGAATTCATGCGCGAGGAACAGGGTCAGGGTCTCGTCGAATACGCACTCATCATCGCCGTCATCGCCATCGCGGTCATCGTCGCGATGATCTTCCTGCGCGACCAGATCCAGAACATCTTCTCGAA
>JBKJTV010000126.1:0-5888 GCA_046589985.1 Candidatus Limnocylindria bacterium
TCGCGCTCCGCGCCTACAACAACCTGCTCATCGCAAGCGACATGGACCCCGTGGCTCGGGAGCGGCTCCTCGAGGAGGGGATCGCGTACGCGGAGCGTCATGGCCTTGAGCAGCCCATGCTTGCGGCCGGACGCGCGTTCGCCGCGTTCACGCGCGGTGACTGGGACGAGGCGCTCGCCCTCGCGGAGCGCGTTCCCGCCGGCTCGTTCTGGCATGAGCAGTCCGCGGGTTGGGCCGTCCTGGTCGCGCTCGGCCGGCAGGGTCCGTCCGTTGCCCTGCCGATGGCCCGCCGCCGTGCCGATGAGGCGATGGCGCACGTCGAGGGGCAGCGGATCGTCGGTCCGCTGGCGCAGATGATGTTCGTGTCGGCGTTGGCCGACGAGCGGGCCGAGTGCGGGGCCTGGAGCCGTGAGCTCCTCGGGCGCGCGCAAGCGGATCCGGGAGTGGCCCGTGTGCTCGCCGCCGGACCGGTCTTTCTCGCGCTCGGGGGGACCGCATACCTTGGCGAGCCGGCGTGGGTCGATCTCGTTTCCGCCGCCGTCCCGCCGGGCGAGGATGGCGAGCCCACGAGGGGCCTGCTTGGGGCCATGCGGGCGTTCTTCGCGGGCGACGCCGCGACCTGCGGTGGTGCGATCGCGACGTACGGCGACAGGATGCTCGCCCGTGGCTGGGGAGTCCCGGCCGTCGGGCTGATCCTTGCGCGCGAGCTCCGGCGCTCCGGCGTGCCGCTCGGGCCGGAGTGGGACCGTCCGCTCGCGATGCTCCGGGAGTACTCCGAGCGAGGGCGCGCCGACTGGTTCCTGGCCGAGCTCGCGAAGCTCACCGCGAACGAGTGAGCGGTCTGGTCGAGTGCGTCCCGAACGTCAGTGAGGGCCGCCGCCCCGGGATCGTCCGCGGCTTCGCCGAGGTGGTGAGCGCCGTCCCCGGCGTGCGGCTCCTCGATGTCACGAGCGACCATGATCACAACCGCTCGGTCCTCACCTTCGCGGGCGACGCTGATGCGGTGGAGGCCGCGGCGCTCGCGCTCATCGCTGCGGCGTTCCGCGAGATCGACATGCGGACGCACACGGGCGAGCACCCGCGCCTTGGGGCGGTGGACGTCGTGCCGTTCGTCCCGCTGTCCGGCTCGACGATGGACGACTGCGTCGCGATCGCGGTGCGGGTCGGACAGGCCGTCGCAGCCGCGCACGACGTGCCCGTCTACTACTACGCGAAGGCGGCTCTACGCCCAGAGCGTGTGCGCCTCCCCGACATCCGGAAGCCGCAGTACGAGGGCTTGCAGGACCTGATGGCCACGACGCACGTGCCGGACGCAGGCCCGGCTCGCGTCCACCCCACCGCGGGTGCGATCGGCGTCGGGGCACGCCCGCCGCTCATCGCGTTCAACATCGAGCTGGACACCACGGACGTGAAGCTCGCGAAGCGCATCGCGAAGGAGATCCGCGAGTCCTCCGGCGGCTTGGCCGCCGTGCAGGCGATGGGCTTCGAGCTCACGGACCCCGTCCGGGCGCAGGTCTCGATGAATCTCCTCGACTACTCCGTCACCTCGCTCGCGACGGTCTGGCGGGAGGTCGAGACACGCGCGACCGCCGCCGGGGTGCGGATCCTGCGCGGCGAGCTCATCGGGCTCGCACCGCTCGACGCGGTGCTCGACATCGCGCGCGAATCGCTGCAGCTGGACGGTCTCGTGCGCAACCAGATCATCGAGGGACATTTCATCCAGTGACCGCCGCGGATCTGCTGATCCGCGGGGCCCGACTCCTCACGCTGGCGCCCGTCCGGCGAGAAGGGCCGCGCGTCGGGCCTGTCGCGAGCGACCTCGGTGTCGTCGAGAACGGCTGGGTCGCGGCGCGTGACGGGGTCATCGTCGGGACCGGGCGAGGCACCTCCTGGGAGCGGCTCGAGCTCACGGGGGGTGCGGTCGAGCGACAGGTCGCCGGGCGTGTCGTCATGCCTGGCTTCGTCGATGCGCACACGCACCTCTGCTACGCGGGGGAGCGCTGGGACGAGTTCACGACGCGCAGGAGCGGAGCGGATTACCTCGCGGTGCTCGAGCGTGGCGGCGGCATCCATGCAACGGTCCGCGCGACGCGCGACGCCGCCGACGCGACGCTTCTCGCACTCATGCGGCAGCGCCTCGCGCGCGCAGCCGCGCTCGGCACGACGACCATCGAGGTGAAGAGCGGCTACGGGCTCGAGCCGGACGAGGAGCTGCGGCAGCTCCGTCTTATCGCTGCCCTCCGTGACGAGTCCGCGATCGACGTCGCACCGACGTACCTCGGTGCGCACGCGCTGCCTTCGCGTCACATCAATGACCGCAAGGGGTTCCTCGCTGAGATCGAACAGGCACTCGAGGTCGTCGCCGCGGAGCGCCTCGCGGAGGCTGTCGACGCGTTCATCGAGAAGGGTGTGTTCGAGGACGACGAGGTACGGCCCTTCTTCAAGCGGGCGCGCGAGCTCGGCCTCGCCGTCACCGCGCACGTCGACCAGCTGAACGACGTCGGCGGCGCGGCGTTCGCGGCGCGTATCGGCGCCCGCTCGGCCGACCACGTCGCGAACGCGAGCGCGGAGGGACTCCGGGCGCTCGCGAAGGCAGGGACCGTCGCGGTGCTCCTGCCCGGCAGCGCGTTCTTCGTCGGCTACACGCCGCCGGATGCACGCCGCTTCATCGCGGCTCGCGTTCCGGTCGCGATCGCGACGGACCACAACCCGGGCACCTCGCCGCTCGAGGGCCTGCCGACCGCCATCGCGCTCGCCGCGGTCCTCTGCGGACTCACGCCCCAGGAGGCGATCGTCGCGGCGACGGTAAATGCCGCACACGCCCTTGGGCGCGGCGATCGCGCGGGGTCGCTGGTCGAGGGATGCCGCGCCGACATCGTCGTGCTCGAGACCGATGACGAGCGGGACCTGGCCTACCGCCTCGGCGCGCCGCTGGTCCGGGAGGTCTACGCAGCGGGCCGGCGCATCGCCGGGAGCGCTGACTCGTGAGTACGGCCTGTCTACCATTCACGGAAGCGATCCGGGGAGGTGATGTGCATGCCTGATGTCGGAACGATCGGCCGCTCGCGGGTCGATCGCGAGACGCTCCGGCGCGCCATCGCGGAGAAGTACCGTGATGTGGCACTCGATCCCTCGCTCGGCTTCCACTTCCACACTGGCCGCCCGCTTGCCGGGATGCTCGGTTATCCCGCGGCGATGCTCGACCGCTTGCCGGATGAGAACCTCAGCTCGTTCGCCGGGACAGGGAATCCGTTCCTGTTCGGCGATCTCCACCTTGGCGAGCGCGTGGTCGATGTCGGTTGCGGCGCCGGGACGGACACGCTCATCGCTGCGACGCAGGTCGGGCCGGGTGGTGCCGTGGTCGGCGTCGACATGACGCCGGAGATGCGTGACCGTGCGGTCGTCGGCGCACAGGCGATGGGACTCACGAACGTCGAGATCCGCGCCGGCTTCGCCGAGGAGCTGCCGGTCGAGGACGGCTGGGCCGATGTCGTGATCAGCAACGGCGTCGTGAACCTCTGCCCCGACAAGCAGCAGGTCTTCCGCGAGATGCTCCGTGTGCTGCGGCCGGGCGGCCGGATCCAGATCGGCGACATCCTCGTGCACCGGGACGTGCCGCAGGATGCACGCGACGACATCGCGCTCTGGAGCGGCTGAATAGCCGGTGCTCTGCTGGATGCAGAGTGGAAGCCGCTGCTCGAGCACGTTGGGTTCGAGGATGTGGTGCTGTCGAACGAGGTCGATGTCTTCTCCGGCAGCGGTCATGAGTCGGACGCCAAGGAGTTCGACACCCGCGGGGTGACGGTGTTCGCGCGCAAGCCCGAGTAGCATCGGTCCTGGCGTGCACTTCGCACAAGGAGGCGCGACCTGATGCCACAACGCGTCGCGGTCTACCCGGGGTCGTTCGACCCGCCCACGAACGGGCATCTCGATATCGTCGCCCGATCCGCGCGCCTCTTCGACAAGGTCGTCGTGGGTGTCGGCACGAACGTCTCGAAGCGAACGCTCTTCGACGCGAAGGAACGGATCGAGCTCATGCGCGCCGCCTGCGGGAATCACTCGAACGTGGAGGTCCGTGCCTTCGATGGCCTCACCGTCGAGTTCGCCAAGGCCTGCAGCGCCTCGTTCGTCATCCGTGGGATCCGCGCGCTCTCCGACTTCGAGTTCGAGTTCGAGATGGCGAACATGAACCACCAGCTCGCTCCCGAGGTCGAGATGGTCTACTTCATGACCTCGCCCGAGTGGCTCTTCATCTCCGCGTCGCGCATCAAGGAGCTCGTCGCCTTCGGCGCGTCGGTGGACACGTTCGTCCCGGCGAACGTCGCGAAAGCGCTTGCTGCGCACCGCGGGAAGGACGGTCTGCGCACCGGAGCGACCGAAGGCAAGGACTAGGTGGGCACCCTTCTCGCGGTCGACGTCGGGAACACGAACGTCGTCCTCGGCGCGTATCGCGGCACCGAGCTGGTCGCGACCTGGCGGACCGCGACGGTCCACGACCGCACCGAGGATGAGCTCGCGGTCACGGTCGATGCGCTCCTCGCGCGCGAGGACCTCGCGCTCGACAAGATCGATGCGCTTGTCCTGGGGAGCGTGGTGCCGTCGCTGACACTCGCGTTCCAACGCCTTGCCGATCGCTACATCGGTGGCCGGGCGCTCGTCATTGGCCCCGGGGTGAAGACCGGCGTACGGCTTCGCGTCGACAACCCCTCGGAGGTCGGCGCCGACCGCATCGCGAACACGCTGGCCGCCCACCGCCGCTACGGGCTAGCGAGGACGAGACCGGGAGCGCAGCTCACGGGTGAGGACGAGCGACGCCCGGAGGAGCGAAGCGACTACGGCGGACCATTGATCGTGGTGGACTTCGGTACCTCGACGAACCTTGACGTCGTGAGCGAGGAGGGGGACTTCCTCGGTGGCGCGTTCGCTCCCGGCCTTGAGGTCTCGGCGGAGTCGCTCTTCGGTCGTGCCTCGCGGCTCTTCCGTGTCCCACTCACTGCGCCGCGCGACGCCATCGGCAAGAACACCGTCGACTGCCTGCGCTCGGGGATCGTCTTCGGCTACGTCGGCCTCATCGAGGGACTCGTCGGCCGCATCACCGCGGAGCTGCCGGCGGTGCCACGTGTCATCGCGACCGGCGGGCTCGCCTCGACCATCGCGCCGCTGACGAAGATCATCGAGCGCGTCGATGAGGACCTCACGCTCGAGGGCCTGCGGCTGCTGTGGGAGCTCAACGCCGCATGACGCTCGAGAGGACCCGCGGCCTCTTCATCGTCCTTGGCGTTTCGGGATCGATCGCCGCGTACAAGGTCGTCGAGCTCGCGCGGCACCTCACGCAGGCGGGCGCGACCGTGCAGGTCGTCATGACACGCTCCGCCGCGGAGTTCGTGCGCCCGCTCACCTTCCAGGCGCTCACGTATCGACCGGTCGAGCTCGAGATGTTCGGCCAGCTCGATGACCGCGCGGCGGGTCACGTCGCGATGGGGCAGCAGGCCGACCTCATCGTCATCGCTCCCGCCACGGCGCACGTCGTGGCTCGGCTCGCGCACGGCTTTGCCGATGATCTCCTCGCGACGACGGTCCTCGCGGCCCGCGCGCCCGTCATCGTCTGCCCCGCGATGGAAACGCACATGTGGCAGAACGCCGCGACGCAGGCCAACATCGCGACCTTGCGCGCACGGGGAATGCGCGTCGTCGAGCCCGAGGCGGGGGAGCTCGCGTCGGGCCAGACCGGCCGGGGTCGTCTCGCGGCGATCGAACGCATCGAAGCGGAGATCGATGCGGCTGTCGGCGGGTCGCGCTCGCTCGCCGGTCGCCGCATCATCGTCACCGCCGGCCCGACGATCGAGCCGATCGATCCGGTGCGCGTCATCTCGAACCGCAGCTCCGGC
>JBKJTV010000281.1:0-2859 GCA_046589985.1 Candidatus Limnocylindria bacterium
CTCGATGCCCAGGGGTGGGCATCGAGAAAGCTGTTCGCCACTCGCCGGATCATGGCAAGACCTCCCGCGTGATGATGTTCGCGCGCATCGTGAATGTACTCGCGGCAGACTGGGGCACGTGCTGATCGCAGGCCGTGTCCTCGCACTGACGCACCAGGACAAGGTCTTCTTCCCGCAGACCGGGCGGACGAAGGGCGACCTGGTGCGCTACTACGTCGACCTCGCCGGACCCGTGCTGAATCACGTGGCCCGTCGGCCGATGCAGATGAAGCGCTACCCGAACGGCGTCGAGGCGGACTTCTTCTACCAGAAGCGCGTGCCTGTACCGCACCCGGAGTGGCTCGAGACCGTCCGGATCGAGTTCCCGAGCGGACGCAACGCCGATTTTCCCGTCATGACCGAGCCCGCAGGTCTCGCCTGGATCGCGAACCTCGGCTGCATCGAGCTTCACACCTGGCACTCGCGGGTCGCCGACATCGAGCGGCCCGACTACCTGCTCATCGACCTCGATCCGAGCGAGGGAGACCCCTGGTCGCACGTCCGCGAGATCGCGCTCGCGGTCAAGGACGTGCTGGACGGGCTCGGGCTGGCGAGCTACCCGAAGACGTCGGGCGCCACCGGTCTGCACATCCTCACGCCGATCCAGGTCGAATTGGAATTCCCTGACGTCCGGCGCCTCGCGAAGAAGATCGCGCAGCTCGTCGAGGCGCAGGTCCCGACGATCGCAACGACGACGTGGAAGGTCGCGGACCGCACCGGGGTGTTCGTGGACTTCGGGCAGAACGCGCGCGACCGGACGATCGCGTCCGCGTATTCGATCCGCCCGACGCCCGACGCGCGCGCCTCCGCGCCGCTCCGTTGGGACGAGGTCGCCGCGGTCGAGCCCGCCGACCTCACCATCGACACCATGCGTGAGCGCGTGCGCACGGTCGGCGATCTCACCGCCGACATCTGGGAGCACCGCGTCAGCCTCACCCCGCTCTTCGAGCGGATCGGCCTGAAGCCTCCGGGCGAGGCGCCGGTGCCGCGCAAGCGCACAGGCCCGCCACGGGACTGGCGCGCGGAATATCAGGCGAAGCAGAGCGCGAAGGAACAGGACGACTAGGGGCGGAGCAGTCCCTGCAGTGTCGGATCACCGTCACGAGTGCCGTCCTTCACCTGATCCCAGGTGCACTGGCGCGGCTCCTTGTCCGGGCGGAAGCGCATGAAGCGGGTCCCGTGACGGAAGCGGTCCGCTTCCATCTTGTCGAAGCGGACCTCGCACACGAGCGTCGGTCGGACCTCGACCATCGGCAGGTCCTTGCCCTGCGACCAGCGGCTCTCCGCACCGGGCATGCGCCCGCCGGTGAGGTGGCCGGGATCCGCGAGCGGCGGAAGGAGCTCCTGGAGCTGCTTCTGGAGCGCGACGGGGATGCCGCTCGTGTGTCCGACGAAGTCAAGCGTGCCGTCATCCCGGTACAGCCCGAGCAGGAGGCTCGCGATCCGCTTTCCCGGCCTCGCTAGCCTGTAGGCGACGATCACGCAGTCGGCGGTGCGGTGGTGCTTCACCTTCGACACGGCCTCGCGCGAGCCCGGCATGTAGGCGAGATCGAGCTTCTTCGCAATGACGCCGTCGAGCCCGATCGACTCGAGGCGCTTCAGCCAATGCTCGGCGACCGCGCGGTCGCGGCTGTACGGCGAGAGGGTGAAGCCTTTCGCGAGCCGCTCGAGCAGGGCGCGCCGCTCCGCGAGCGGACGCTGATGGATCGGGACTCCGTCCCACAGCAGGACGTCGAACACGATGAACGTCGCCGGCGTCTCCGCCGCGAGCTTCCTGATGCGGCTCTCCGCCGGATGGAGGCGCAGCTGCATGAGATCGAACTGGAGCTTGCCCTCACGCTCGATGACGATCTCACCGTCGAGCGCGGAGTGCGGCGGGAGGCGATCGCCGAGCGCGCGCAGCTCGGGGAAGTAGCGCAGCAGTGGCCGGCCGTTGCGGCTCCAGAGCGCGAGCTCGCCACCGTCGTTCTCGAGGATGCCGCGGAACCCATCCCATTTCGGCTCGTACTGCCAGCGCTCGCCCGAGGGCAGCTCTTCGACGAGCAACGCCTCCTGCGGCGGGAAGGGGACGTTCGGGCCGGGCACGAAGGAGAGGTTAGGTCCCGGGCGTGGGGGTCGGCCTCGGGAAGCGCGCACGAAGCGGCGGGACAACGAGATCCTGGCCGAAGATCGCCTCGCGCGGTGTCGCGGCGAGGAACTTCAGGATCCCGTTCGCGATCGCGTTCGCCAGGAGCTCCTGCTCGTTCAGGATGAGGTTCCGGTCGTGCGCGTTCGTCATGAAACCCATCTCGAGGACGACCGACGGCGTGAACGGGGAGGTCGAGTAGCGGACCCGACTCCAACTGTTCAGGTAGTAGCCTGTCATGTTACGGCTGATCCCTTGCGAATCGTAGTCGAGTCCTGTTGCGGCCCCGTATTCCTCGGTCAGAAAGCGTTGCAGCGCGTCCTCGTGCGGAGTTCGACGCGTGCTGTGCGCGAGCTTGAAGCCACTCTTCATCCCACTCTCGTCGCCGTCGGAATGCAGCGAGACCACCGCGTCTGCGAGGTACCCCGGCGGCACGATCGTCGGAAGCACATCGACGACGATCCCCTTCCCCCGGAGGATCTCCGCGACCCGCTCGGCGATCTCGAGATTCGTCTCCCACTCGGTGATCCCGCCGAAGCCCGTGCCCGTCTGCGCGACCAACTGCCAGAGATCGGGTGGCGCCTCGGCCGTGCGCCAGTGGCCGGCCTGCATCCCGAAGCCCGCCGTCTCCGGACCACGGAAGGTCGGGATACAGGCCGGCCACTGGCGCACGGCCGAGGCGCCACCCGATCTCT
>JBKJTV010000127.1:0-7509 GCA_046589985.1 Candidatus Limnocylindria bacterium
TGTCGAGGACCTGCGGGGAGAACTGCGTGAGCTCATCCAAAAACAACGCGCCCGTGTGGGCGAGGCTCACCTCGCCAGGACGCGGCGGCCGCCCACCGCCGACGAGCGCCAGGCGCGATGCGGTGTGGTGCGGCGCGCGGAACGGTCGCGCACCGAGGAGCGGCCGCGCTGGATCGACCAGGCCCGCGACACTGTGGACGACACTGGCAGCCATTGCCTCTTCTTCATCCGGTGGCGGCAGGATCGATTGCAGCGCGTGCGCGAGCAGGGTCTTCCCCGTGCCGGGTGGTCCGATCATGAGCAGGTTGTGTCCGCCCGCCGCGGCGATCTCGAGCGCGCGCTTCGGCGTCTCCTGACCGACGATGTGCGCGAGGTCGACCTCCCATACGGGCTCGGCCGCCGGCGGCGGTGGCGCGGCTGGCGCGATCCGCGCGCTGCGGTCGAGATGGGCGACGGCAAGACGGAGCGTGGCGACGGCGAACACGTCGCCGCCGGCCGCAGCGGCTTCGGCCGCGTTCTCGGCGGCCACGAGCGCCGAGCCGACGCCCGCGCACACCGCGCGCCGGGCGCGCGGGAGCACGCCGCGCACGGTACGCACCGATCCATCGAGCGCGAGCTCGCCGACGCAGAGCTCGGCAACGTCGGCAGCGAGCTGCCCGCTCGCGCGGAGGATCGCGAGCGCGATGGCGAGGTCGAACCCGGTGCCCTCCTTGCGACGCTCAGCCGGCGCCAGGTTCACCGTGATACGCCGCAGCGGGAACTCGAAGCCGCTGTTGCGGATCGCGGCGCGGACGCGCTCGCGCGCCTCGCGCACCGCGGTGTCGGGCAGGCCGACGATGTCGAAACCGGGCAGCCCGCTCGCCACGTCGACCTCGACAGACACGAGCTCGGTCTCGAGGCCCCACAGGGCGCAAGCGGTCACGCGTGCGAAGCCGGTCACTGGCGGGAGCCTTGCCTCCGCCACGGCCGGTGCGGATGGGACCATCGGGTGGTACCCGCGCGGGATCTAGGCGCGAGTCGCGACGATCACATCCGCAAGGGGCGAGATGGCCCGCGACTCGAGACGCCGCGCAGCCCACCCGAACTCCCGCAGCGTGGAGAAGAAGTACTTGGTATCGAAGCCGAGCTCGAGCCAGCCGAGCTGGCGCACGGACCAGAGCGATTGCCCGTCGAGCCGCAGGCCCCACGGAGATGGGAGGTCGAGGACCGGCTCGCCCGCGAAGACCACCGTGCCGCCGGGACGCACGAGGTCTGCGAGGCGCGCGAGCATCGCGCGATGGTCGGAGCAGTGGTGGAACGACTCGAAGAACAGGACGGCGTCGAAACGTTCGCTCGTGCGGAAGTCGAGCATGTCCGCCGTCACGAGCTCGAGGCGCTCCGCCACGTCCGCGCAGCGAGCGCGGATGAGGTCGACGAACGCTGGGTCGATCTCGACCGCCGTGACGCGGTGGCCCATCCGCAACAGTGCGTCGGTCGTGTTGCCCCACCCTGGTCCGAACTCGAGCACTGACGATGCGGGTGCCAGCCCCATCGCCTTCAGCAGGAACCCGAGCGCAATGAGCTGGTCGCCGACGACCTCAGCACTGCCGGTGTTGAACGGGTGCGGTGAGCGGGCCGCCGCGGCAGCATCGAAGATCGAGCGCTCCGCGCTGGGCGAGTACGGCCGGCCGGCGATCCGCTCGTACAGCGCGAGCTGCGCCAGCCGGTAGTCCTCCGAACGCGGGTCTGCTGGAAGCGCTGCGACGCCGATGAAGTCGAAACCCTGGAGCGCAGCGCGCCCCGCGTCCTCAGAGATCTGGAACGCCTCATACGCTGCGCGCAGCTCGTGGTCGAGCTCCGCCATCTCTCGGATGTGTCGGACGCGGCCGCGCTGCCGCACCGAGCGGAGCACCATCCGCACGCGACGCGGCAGCGCGCCCAGCGCCGCCTGCTTTGCTTCGCGAAGGAGGTTGGAGCGGAGGTCGAGGCGCATCGCGGGCGGACTGTAGGCGCTAGCGCCGTCATGATGCGCAGCGATGCGCGCCGTTGTCGTCGTCGCTCTCGTGGCCGTCGCGATCCACCTGCCGAATCTCCCCGCCGGCAAGGCTCCGCAGGAGGACGCGGGCGTCTTCCTCTACGCGGCGCAGCGACTGCTGGATGGCGGGCTCCCCTATCGCGACGTGTGGGACCACAAGCCGCCGCTCATCTACCTCATCGATGCGCTCGGCCTCGTCCTTGGAGGCGGCTCGCCCGTCGGGGTGTGGGCGCTGCAGGCTCTCGCATATGTGGCAGCCGCCGTGGTCGGGCTCCGCACGATGTCGCGCGCGTTCGGGACGCGCGCCGCTCTTTTCGGGACGGTCGCATGGCTGCTCGCCGCGCCGCGCATCCTCCTCGCCGACGGGTACTTCACGAACTACGTCCAAACGTTCCTCGCGCCGCTGCAGCTCGCCGCGATCGCCCTCTACCTCGCCGAGGAGCGAGACCGGACGCGGACCTGGCGTACCCCCGCGATCGGCGCCCTCGGCGGTGTCGCCGCGCTCCTTACGCCCGCGGGTCTCGGCGTCTGGCTCGCGATCGGAACGCACCTCGTCGCGACGCGCGTCGCGCGCGGCAGCTACGGCCCGCTCGGCCTGCGCCTCGGGCTCCTCGCGCTCGGCGTGGCGGTCCCGCTCGCGCTGGCAGGCGCCGCGCTCGGCGTCGCCGGCATCTGGGGCGAGGCCTGGGATCAGGCCGTCCGCTACAACGCGATCTACTCCGGGACGGTGACCGTCGCGGGCCGGCTCGACGCACTCGCGCACGGCCTGCGGCTCCTCGGCTCCGGCGGGTTCCTTTTCGTAGCGCTGGCCGGTGCCGCGCTAGCGCTCCGCGGACGCAGCTCGCTGCCTCGCGCATCCGACGCGCGCCGGCTCACCAGCGTCGCGCTGCTCGCCGTTCCGTTCGAGATCTTCCTCGGCAGCGCATCCGGGCGCCAGCACGGCTACTACTGGCTCGCGGCGCTGCCCTCGCTCGGGATCCTCGCCGCGTACGCAGCATTCGCGTTCGAGCGTCAGATCGCCCCGCGCATCGCGCGACGGGCGCGCCGCAGCGCGGCCACGGTGACCACGCTCGCGATCGTGCTCGGGCTCACCGTGCTCGCCGCGCGACCGATCCCGCTGCTGGCGCGCGTCGCCGCGAGCACCGAGGATGGCGTCAGCGCGACAGCGACCCGCTACGTGGCGGAGGCGACGCAGCCAGGCGACACGGTCCTCATCTGGGGCTCGCGCGCGGCCGTGCTCTTCACTGCGGACCGCAGATCACCGACGCGCTACGTCTACCAGTACGCGCCGCTCTGGACTCGTGGCTACGAGAGCGTGCGGCACGTGAATGAGCTCACGGCCGTGCTCGCCGAGCGGCCACCGGCGCTCGTTCTCGACGCCTCGCGCGACAGCCCGGCGACGCCGCCACTCGAGATCGCGCTCGCCGGCGGCTTCGATACCGGCGATCCGCTCTTCGTCGTCGGCGGCAGTGTCGCGAAGGTCGCCGAGGTCATCTTCCGGCTGTACGAGCCTGCGGGCAGGGTGGAGCCGCTCGGCTGGCCCGTCTACCGCCTGCGTGCCCGGTGAGCGGGATCATCGCGGTCCTCGCACGTCACGAGCGACGCATCGCGGTCGGGCTGGTCATCGCGTGGACCGTGCTGTACGCGATCCTCGCGGTCCTTCGTCACCTGACCTGGAACTCGACGGCCTTCGACCTAGCGGTCTTCGACCAGGTCTACTGGAACACGACTCAGGGCCGGTTCTTCGAGTCGACCCTCGACCGCGGCACCTGCGCCCCCGCGTCATTCTTCGGCGGGCACCTCTCGCTCATCCACCTGGCACTGCTCCCGTTGTACGCGGTCGTCCCGCGCGCGGAGACCCTCGTCGTGCTGCAGGCCATCGCCATCGGCCTCGGCGCCTGGCCGGTGTACGTCCTCGCGAACGAGCGGCTGCGGCCCGGTGCTGAGCGTCTCGCATTCATCCTGTGCTACCTCCTCATCGCGCCACTCTCGTGGATGGCGCTCTTCGATTTCCACGAGATCCCCTTCGCGATCCCGTTCCTCGGCTGGGCGCTCGTCTTCGTCGCGCGCGGGCAGCACTGGCGGGCAGTGCTCGCGCTCCTGGGCTCGTTCCTCGTGAAGGAGGAGCTGCCGCTCGTCGCGCTCGGCTTCGCCGCGCTCTTCCTGCTGCAGCGGCGCTGGCGTCCCGGCCTGGTACTCGGCCTGGCCAGCGTCGCCTGGTTCGTCGTGGCGGTGAAGGTCGTCATCCCGGCGTTCGCCGGAGGCGACTACCGCTACACGTCGTTCTACGCCGGGCTCGGCGATGACGAGCTCGAGATCGTCCGCACGGTCCTCACCGACCCTGCGCGCACGCTTGGCGTCCTCGCGGAGAACGGCCGCATGAAGCTGCGGTTCATCGCGGCGATCTTCGGACCCGGCCTCGGGCTCGTCCTCGCCTCGGGGCCGTACGCGGTGCTCGCACTCCCCACGCTGCTCTACACGCTCCTCTCGGACTACTCGCACCAGTACTCGCTGCAAAACCACTACGCCGCGACGCTCATCCCCCTCGCGGTCGGCACGAGCATCCTCGGCCTCGCGCGCCTGCGCGGGCGCGTCCGCGATCTCGCGCCGGCGGGTGTCGTCCTCGCCTCGCTCGTCTTCGCGTACCTCTACGGCGACGTCCCGCTCGGCCAGAAGTTCGACCCGTCGCGCTTCGTGCCCGAGGCGCGCTACGGGACGATCTCGGTAGCGCTCGCCGAGATCCCCGCGTCGGCGCGGGTGTCGGCCTCCGATTTCGTCGCGGCCCAGCTCGCTCACCGTCGCTTCATCCGCGAGTACAGCTACCAGCACACCTGCGGCGACGCCGACTTCGTCATCCTCGACATCGCGGACCCCCAGACCTTCCTCGGTGACCGTGCCCGCTTCGAGCGCGAGCGAGACGCCATCCGCGGGCTTGGCTACGACGAGGTCGCAAGCGGCGACGGGCTCTCGGTGCTCCGCCGCCGCTAGGGGCCACGCCACTAGCAGCGATCGATCGGGATCAGCTCGACCGACGTGCCGTCCGGCAGCAGCGTCACGGCGGCGACGAGCATCCGCCACTCGGCACCCCGGTCGCCGGCGTGCGCGAGCCAGGCCCAGGCGAGGCGCGAGAGCCTGCGCACCTTGGTGCCCGTCGCCGCCTCAGCGGCGCTCACGAACGAACGAGCGTGGCGGGTCTTCACCTCCACGAAGACATAGCCTTCGTCATCGCGACAGACGAGGTCGATCTCCCCCCAGCGGGTCCGCGCGTTCCGCGCGATCGTGCGGATCCCGTGGCGCGCGAGCTCCCGCTCCGCGGTCAGCTCCCCGGCTGCGCCACGCGCGCGGCGACCGTCCATGACTTCGCGATCGGCGCCTCCTTGCGCACCGAGCCACAGCGAGACCTACGATCGGGGCGATGTCAGGGTCGTCGCCGCCGGCAGCGCTCAGCGCGTTCTACGAGGGCTGGGCCGGCCACCAGAAGCGTCTCCTCGACGCGCTCAGGCCGCTCACCGACGAGCAGCTGGGGCTGCGACCGGGCCCCGAGCAGTGGGCGATCTGGCAGCTGGCCAGCAACATGGCCGGCGGCCGCGCGTACTGGCTTCACGACATCCTGGGCGAGGGCGATGCGGGTGTGCGCCAGATGTTCCGCGTCGCCGGCACGACCGTGCCCGACCTGCCGCTCGAGGATGCCGGCTGGGAGGACGATGAGGCCCATCCGCGCGGCGCAGTTGAGCTGGTCGATGCCTTTGAGAGGACCTGGCTGCTGATCGAAGACTGCCTTCGGCGCTGGAGCCAGGACGACCTCCAGCTCGAGTTCTCACGTCGGAGGCGGGCCCAGACCCAGACGTTCACCCGTGCGTGGGTGATCTGGCATCTGATCGAGCACGAGCTCCAGCATGGCGCCGAGATCGCGGTCATCCTCCGCGCCCACGGCCTGCCGACCCTCGACCTCTAGCTGGACCTCTAGCTCGGCGTGAGCCTCACGATGCGATCGCCCGTGCCGTTGCTCGTCGTGATGTAGAGCGAGCCGTCCGGGCCCTGACGGACCGTGCGGATGCGGCCAAAGGTCCCGTCGTAGAGAATCTCGCGCTGGGTCGCGACGTTCCCCGAGATCGAGAAGCGGCGAAGGTCGGACTGCGCGAGCTGGCCGACGAAGAGCGAGCCGTTCCAGGCACCCCACTGCGGCCCCTTCGCGAAATCCGCGCCCGAGGTCGCGATGGTCGAGCCGCCCGAGGACCACGCGGGATCGACGAAGCGCGGGTCGCCGCACGGCCCGCGGCAGACCGCGTAGCCATAATTCGCGCCCGCGACGAGGATGTTGATCTCGTCGTGCGTGCTGTCGCCGTGCTCGACCTCGAACGGACGCCCGGTGCCCGGCTCGAACGCGAGGCCCTGCGGGTTGCGATTGCCCCAGGTGTAGACGGCGCTCCGCCCCGCTGCGCCCGCGATGACGGGGTTATCGGTCGGGATGGACCCGTCGCTGTTCACGCGCAGGACCTTGCCGTTCAGGCCGTTCGGGTCCTGCGCGTTCGCGGTGTTGCCGGCGTCGCCCATCGTGACCCAGAGCTTTCCATCCGGGCCGAAGCGGATGCGGCAGCCATCGTGGTTCGAATTCGCGCGCATACCGCTGCGGATGACGTACCCGTCGAAGACCGGCGTGTTGCCGCTCATCCGGTAGCGACGGACCTGGTTCAGCCACTGCCCGGCGTCGGTCACCGAGACGCAGACGTACACCAGCCCGTTCTGAGCGAAGGCAGGGTCGAGCTCGATGCTCATGAGCCCCGCCTCGCCCTCCGCGCGGATCCCCGCGACGGCGGTGTTCGACAGCTGCGCGGCGTTCGGCGCGGCGCTCTCGTACACGAGCAGGTTGCCGACGCGCTCGGTCACGAACATCCGGCCGTCCGGCGCGAACGCGAGATCCCAGGGGATCCGCATGCCGCTCCGGATCGTCGTCGCCGTGAGCGTCGGCACGCGCGTGTTGTCGCCGCGGACGGTGATGTACATGAAGACACCTTCGTCCTCCATCCACGTCACACCGTCGATCACCGGCCGGAGATGCAGCTGGTAGGTGCCGGGCGTCGCCGGACCGCGCATCGCGAAGGTGAAGGTCGCGTTCTGCCCGGGGGCGACGAGGGCCTCGTTCTGGATGGCGGGGCGGTCCGGCGTCGGCCAGCTCACGCCGTAGGCCGCGAGCGTGCGGTCGTCACCGTTGATGCCGAGGTTCGCCTGCTCGCCGAAGCTGCCCCGGCGCCAGGACCGCGTGCCGGCATTACGGAACGTGATCGTCATCGCCGGGGTCAGCTGGCCCGGATCGACGGTGGGGAACGGCGACTCCGACACCCACCGGCTGTGGAACCCGGCGTCGCCCGCGACAGTGACGAACGCTCCGGGATCCTCGAGGTGCTCGACGCCCTCGAGCACCGGGTGGACGTAGATGCGATAGGAAGTCCCGTGCGCCGGGCCGCGGACGCTGAACGTGAACGTGGCGGTCCCGC
>JBKJTV010000147.1:0-6585 GCA_046589985.1 Candidatus Limnocylindria bacterium
CATCCGCAGCGCTCGTGAGCGAGCTCTGGACTTCGAGGAGGCCGCGCAACGGGCGGTCGGTGCCCGGACCGGTGACCCCCAGAAGCAGCTCCTTCGCCTTCGTCTCGCCCGCCACGCCGGTCACCAGGCGGGCCGCCGCTGCGCCGCTGTCCCACTGCGCGAGATACGCGGCGCTTCCCTGCGAGGTCAGGTGGACCTGCGGCAGGCCGAGCGCTGTACGGCCGACGACCCGCGCGATCCGCGACGCGACCGTCAGATCGAGTGACACCGCGTCGTACTGCCCGAGCGAGTTGTCAGTCCGGACGACGTATGGCAGCAGGAGCTCGCCGCCGCGGATGGCCGGGCGGCCTGGCGCCGCCCCCGTGATGAGGATGCTCTTCGCCTCGCGGCGCTTCGGCACGTCGACCCTCGTCACGGTGATGCCCGCCGGATCGGCGCCGACGAGGATCACGTCGTCGCGCCCGGGTGGCGCGAGGATCCAGCTCGCGCGCCGCGTGTAGATCTCGGCATACGTCGCGCCGGTCGTCGGATCCACGAGCAGGAGCCGTCCGTCGTCTGCGCCGACGTACAAGGTGCGGCGATCAGGCGACAGTGCGAGCGCGCTGATCCGGGTCCCGACCTCGATGAGCGTCCGCTCGCCCGAGGCGGTGTCGATCACCTCGATCTCGCGCGCGGCCGTCTCGTCGTCGCTACGCGAGATCGCGACGTACAGGTGCGACTCCGGTGCCGCCCGCGCGCCGAGACCGACGGCGCGCGCACCGACGAGCGCCGCGAGGATAACGATCGCGAGAACGGCTGCCGTCAAGAGGACGCGTCGCATCAGAGGGGTCAGTATGGTCGGCACATGGCCGATCTCGTCGTGCTGAGCCGCGACCCTTTGAACGCCGAGACCCCGCTCGCACGGCAGGTCGGCAGCATCACTCCGGTCGCTCAGCACTTCGTCCGCTCGCACTTCAGCGCACCCACACCGCCCCGATCGGTCACCTTCGACGGTCTCGTCGAGCGTCCGTTCGCGATCGCGGCGGAGGAGCTGCGCTCGCTGCCGGCGCGCTCACTCGTCGTGACGCTCGAGTGCGCCGGCAACGGCCGCGCGTTCCTCGACCCGCCCGCGCCGGGTGAGCAATGGGGCCTCGGAGCGGTGGGGACGGCCGAGTGGACGGGCGTGCCGCTCACGGAGCTCGTTGCTCGCGCGAAGCCGCTGGCGCACGCGAAGGAGATCGTCTTTCGCGGAGCGGATCAAGGCCAGCCGAACGGTCCTGGGCGTGCGATCGCGTTCGAGCGCTCGATGGCCGTCGACCAGGCGCTCCGCGGCGACGCGCTCCTCGCCTACGCGATGAACGGCCAGCCGCTCACGCCTGAGCACGGCGCGCCGGTGCGGCTCGTCGTGCCCGGGGCGTACGGGATGGCTTCGGTGAAGTGGCTCGTGAAGGTGACAGCGCTGGCCGAGGAGTTCGCCGGCTTCTTCCAGCGTGACCGCTATGTCGTCGACGGCAAGCCGCTCGGACCGGTCGAGCCGCGCGCGGTCGTGGTCGAGCCCGTGGAGGGCGCGCATCTTGACCTCGGAGAGAATCTCATCCGCGGCTATGCCTGGTCAGGGCGCGAGTCCATCGCGGGCGTCGATGTGAGCACCGACGGCGGTCGGACGTGGCGCGCGGCCAAGCTCGCGCCCGCGATCTCCGCGTTCGCGTGGCGCGAGTGGCACTACCAGTGGGACGCACTGCGAGGCGAGGCGAGCGTCGTGGCGATCGCTGTGACGCGTACCGGAGAGCGGCAGCCGCTCACGGCCGTGAGGAACGAGCTGGGCTACGCGAACACGGCTGCCCATCCCGTCCGCGTCAGGGTCGCCTAGCAGGGTCGCTCAGTCGGTCGCGACCTCGAGGCCGGCGCGGCGCCACCCGGCGAAGCCGCCGCGGAGGTTGCTCGCGGCCCTGCCGTCTGCGGCGAGCAGGCTCGCGGCGAGGCTCGAGCGCAGCCCGGACGCGCAGTAGGCGACGACCGGGCGATCTCGCGGCAGCTCGGCGAGCCGTGCACGGAGCTGCGGATACGGGATGTGGACCGCCCCCGGCACGTGACCGCCGGCCCACTCCGCGAGCTCGCGCACATCGAGGATGAGATCTCCCGCCGATCGGCGCCGGTCCGCCTCCGCGGGCTCGAGCAACGCGAGCTGCTCGAGCGGTCCATCCCCGGGCACGGGCGTCGCGTACCCCAGCACGAGGTCGTAGCCGATCTCCGCAAGCTGTCCGCGAAGCCGCTCCGCCTGCTCGGCCTCCTCGGTCAGGAGCACGCAGGCGCTGCCGAAAGGAACGGTCGCGCCGACACGCGAGGCGAACCCATCGTTCGCCACGACGTTCAAGGCGCCGCGACGATGCCCCAGGGCGAAGATGTGGGGTGGTCGCGGATCGAGGAGTGTCAGTGTCGATCCCGCGATCGCCTTCTCATCTAGCTGCCGGAGCGGTCCACGCGCCGCGGGCGACGCACCTTCGCGGTTGAGCTCGCGGACGTGCGGGTAGTACGGTGGCGCCGCCGGCAGCTCATGCGCGATGACCTTCCGGAACGACGTGAAGTCCGAGGACGCCGCGCGCACGACATGGTTGTGCCTGCGCTCGAACCCGAGCGTCGTCCAGCGGGAACCGGCCACCGCGCCACTGCACGCACTGCCGCCGCCGTGCGTCGGGAACACCGCGAGATGGTCCGGGAGCGCGAGGATCCGCTCGCGCAGGGTCGCGAACGCGTCGCGCGCGAGCTGCTCCTCCTGTTCGCGGCCGAGCAGGTCGACGCGCGCGATGTGACCGACGAGGAGCGCGCCACCGCTGAACAGGTATTGAGGCTCATCGGCGCGACGCAGGTCCGCGACGAGCCAGGCGTAATGCTCGGGAGTGTGCCCCGGGGTGGCGACGGCGCGCACGTCGAGCTCTCCCACCCGCACACGATCGCCATCGCTCACCGCCTGGTGCGGATAACGGAGCTCCGCCTCGCGCGGCGCGACGACGGTGATCGGTCTGATATCGGCGAGCGCGCGCGAGCCCGAAAGGTAGTCGTTGTGGACGTGCGTCTCGAAGGTGTGCGTGATGAGCACACCGAGGCGCGACGCAGCGGCGAGATACCTCTCGATGTCGCGCCCTGGATCGACCAGGAACGCGACGCCGGCCTCCGGGTCGGCGCAGAGGTAGGAAGCGTGTCCGAGACCGGCATCAAAGAACTGCTCGATGAGCATGGCGGCGATGATGCGCCGAAGTGCCTAGCCGCGCTCAAGGTCGCCTCGCGCGCAAGGGGCCTAGCGCGGAAGCCCGGCCACCCCAAGCAGGGTCGGCAGCACGGATCCGAACAGGTACCCGGCAGCGCCGGCCATCGCGGCCAGCGCCACGACCTCGAGCCCGGAGCGCAACGGGTGGCGGCGCGTCCAGCGCGACTTTACGACCCCGAAGAAGAACAGCGTCGCGGCGCACAGGGCCACGCTGAGCCACGGCGCGAGGGCCAGGGGCGCGATGAGGTACGGCAGGACGGGGACGAGCGACGCCACTCCGAAGGACGCGCCCATGACGAGCGCACCATGCAGTGCTCCGTGCCCTTCCTCGACCGTGATTCCCAGCTCCTTCTCGACCATGGTCTTCAGGAGCACATTCGGATAGCGGGCGAACTCGGCGGCGATGCGCTTCGCCGACTCCTCCGGCAGCCCCTCCTCCTCGAGCATGTACGCGACCTCGGCCTCCGATTCCTCCGGCCGGCTCTCGATCTCCTCGCGCTCGCCATCGATCTGCGCGAGATAGATCTCACGCTGGCTCTTCGACGACAGGTACTCGCCCGCGGCCATCGAGAACACGCCCGCGAGCGCGCTCGCGATCCCGGCGATGAGGACGTTGTAGCGGTCGCCCGTCGCGGCCCCCACGGCGGTGACGATGGCAAGCGTGCTCACGATGCCGTCCTGCATCCCGAAGAGCGCTTCGCGGATCTCGCCGAGGAGATCTGACGCCTTCCGCTCGTCCGCGAGGTGGCTCCGGAGCCAGTCGCGATCGAGATATTCGGGCTGCTGCGCGACCGGTCGGGACACCTCGTCAGTGTGACTCGTCAGGCGGATGCACGTTGCGGAACGCGGTGTAAACGAGCAGGTCGTAGATGACCTTGATCCCGCCGGCAAGCAGGAACGGGACGCCGAGGGCGGCGACGCTGAACGCGTAGCCGGTGAGGACCGGGGAGATCGCGCTCGCGGCCGAGCGCGCGACGTTCGTGATGCCGGCGGTCGCGGTGCGCTCGTCATCGTCGACCACGGCCATCGTGTACGACTGCCGCGTCGGCACGTCCATCTGGGAGATGCTCATCCGAGCGAGGAAGACGCCGACCGCGAGCGGTGCTGTGGGCATGAGCGGCACGAGCATGAGCAGGAGGTTCGACGGCAGGTGCGTGAAGACCATCGTGCGGATGAGCCCGATCCGGGAAGCGAGCCAGCTCGCGGTGAGGAGCGAGAGACCGGAGAGCAGGTTCACCGCGAAAAAGAGGAGCGCAAGGTCCGCCGGCGAAAGACCCCAACGGAGATCGAACCAGTACGCGACGACCGAGTGGACGACGAGCCCACCCGCGAACGCGTCGAGGCCGAAGAGCGCCGAGAGCTTTGCCACGGTGCCGCGCGAGCGGTGGATCCCGGTGAAGCGCCGCTCGCCGTGCACGCGCGCGAGCTCGACCCGCTCGGAGAGGCTGAGGAAGATCACGAGATTCAGCAGCCCGATCACCGAATAGAGGAGGAACAGCGGCCGGTAGGCGTCCGCGCCCTGCAGACCGAGCGACGCGAACGCGCCGACCACGCCGGCGAAGAGGGAGCCGGCTGCCTGCGCGAAGCTCGCTGCGGTCGCGTAGATGGAGAAGAGCCAGGTGCGTCGGGCGGGAGGAGCGGTCTGCGGCAGGATCGCCTGCTCCACGGCGAGGAACGCGCCGACCTCCGAGCTCGTCGCGCTGATCGTGCCGGTGAAGGCGCCGACGACGAGGACCCAGAGCTCGCTGCCCGCGGCAAAGCACAGACCCCCGATCACCATCAGCAAGGACATCGTCGCGACGGTGCGGCGGCGCCCGTAGCGGTCCGCGACGAGCGCCCAGACGACGGTCATGAGCGCGGAGCCCGCGATCGCGCAAGTGAGGACGAGTCCGATCTGGACCGGACCGAAGCCGAGACGCGACAGGTACACCGCGAGCACGACGGACAGATAGCCGTACGCGAACGTGCGCAGGATGCGCGTCGCGAGCAGCTTCTTTCCGTCGGTGGAGAGCCAGGCGAGCGGCACGAGGGCCGTACAGTACGGCCGTGGACGTGAACAGCGTGAGAGAGCGGGAGACCTAGATCCGTCCACCGTATCCAGTGGACGTCGTGCCACTGCTGCCGAAGTTCCTCACCGGACGCCGGTTGCCTGCCGACTGGATCCCGCGGGTCGCCCAAGACCTCGAGGTCGACCGGCCGGCGGTGCTCATCGCGATGGCCATCGAGCGGGCGGGCGAAGCCGGTCTGGCGGAGCGTTCGGTCTCCAGCGTCTACGCGACGAAGCTCGACGCCTCGGCTCCGGCGCTGGCTGCGGCGCAGGGGGCGGGGCTCATCACGAAGAGCGGCGAGCGCTGGGTCGCGACCGAGCGCGGCCGTGACCTCGCGATGCGCCTGCGGAAGGCCTCGGACGAGCACCTCGGCGCGATCACGACGATCCCGGCCGACGAGCTGCGGCGCCTGGGCGAGCTCCTCGAGCGCGCGTTCCAGGCAGCCACGCAGGCACCTGAGCCTTCGGTGAAGGACCGCCTGCCGCTCGGGCAGGGGTTCCGCCGCGGCCTGCGGCCATCGAACCTGATGACCGCGATCGACCAGGCTGTGTACGGGCTCTGGATGTTCCGCGACGACTGCCACATCGCGTCGTGGCGGGACGCGGGCTTTGATGGCCCGACGCTCGATGTTCTTACGCGCATCTGGCGCGAGCTGCCAGGCACCCTCGACGAGCTCGCTCCGACGGTCATGCAGCAGGGACCTGAAGACGTGGGCGCGGCCGTCGACCGGCTGCGCCGCGACGGTCTTGTCGAGCCGGATGCGCTCCGCGTCACCGAGCGCGGTCGGGCCAAGCGCGAGGCGGTCGAAGCGGAGACGGACCGCCTTTTCTTCACGCCGTGGCCGGATGACGTCGGCGCCGAGGGACCCTGGATCCGCGGGCGCCTCGAGCAGGTGGTCGCCTCGGTCAGCTGAGCACGCCCGTGTGCCTGCCTCGCCGCCCGTAGCCGCTTCGCGGCTCGGAACCGTCGTCAGTTCCGTAGCCGCTTCGCGGCTCGGGCGTCGCTCGTCGTCACCGGCGAGCTGCGGCTCGCCGCCTCCTCCTCGCTAGCCCGTAACGGCGGCACGGCTCTTGCTTCCTCTCTGTTACATGGACCAGAGGACCGGCATTCCCTCCACCTCGCACGGCCAGCCCGGCGCGCGCGTGATGGTCGTCGACGACGACGCCGACATCGCGAATCTCATCGGCGAGGTGCTGCGCGACGAGGGCTACATCGGGCGTGTCGTAAGCGACTCGCGCACGGCACTGGACGCGTTCCGTGAATTCCAGCCCGACCTCGTGACGCTCGACGTGA
>JBKJTV010000067.1:0-4682 GCA_046589985.1 Candidatus Limnocylindria bacterium
TCAACCCCTCCGTCGACTTTAGCGAAGTTCTCGACACGTCCGACGCTCGGCCAACCGAGTACCTCTGCGAGCGCATGCCCAACGAACCCTTGGTCGTCGTCCGAGGCCTGCTTTCCACACAGCACAACGTCGGGCTGCAGCCCCTTGATCACGACCGCCAGCGCGCGAGCGGTCGCGAGACCGCTGAGTCCCTCCGCGCCAGCACCTGTGATGAGCGTCGCGTCGTCGCAGCCCATCGCGAGCGCCTGGCGCAGCGCGTCGCGCGCGCGTGCGGTGCCGAGCGTCACGACACTCACGGTCGTCGCGGGGTCCGCGTCCTTGCGCTCGAGCGCCATCTCGACGGCGTACTCGTCGTACGGCGAGATCGCCCAGGTCACGCCGTCGGTCGCGATGGCCTTCTTGTCGGCGCCGACCTTGACGCGCACGGTCGAATCGGGGACCTGCTTCACGCAGACGAGCAGCTTCATGGGCGGGGACTCCCTTCCAGACGCGCGGCGACGAGCTCGAGGACATCCACCGGCTTCACCTGATCCTGGAGGCCCTTCGCCCCGACGCCCTCCTCCAGCATGATCAGGCAGAACGGACAGCCGCTCGCGACCTTCGTCGCGCCGGCCTGGGCGGCCCGGAGCTGGTCGATGCGCCGGTGGTTCACGCGTTGGCCGACCTTCTCCTCCATCCACATCCGTCCACCGCCTGCGCCACAGCAGAAGCCGCGCTCGCGCGCGTGCGGCTCGATCTCGACGCGCTCGACGCCAGGCACCGCGTCCATCACGGCGCGCGGCGCGTCGTAGATCTTGTTGTGCCTGCCGAGGTAGCAGGGGTCGTGGTACGCGGTCACCTCGGTGCCCGCGCCGGTCGCGTCCATCCGGATCCTCCCTTCAGCGATGAGGCGGTCGACGAGCGTCAGGGCGTGCACCACCTCGTAGTTGCCGCCGAGCTGCGGGAACTCGTTCGCGATCGTGTTGAAGCAGTGCGGGCAGCTCGCGATGACCTTGCGGACCTTGTAACGGTCGAACGTCTCGATGTTTGCCTGGGCCTGCATCTGCCACAGATACTCGTTGCCGATGCGGCGAGCCGGGTCGCCGTTGCAGGTCTCCTCGCGGCCGAGGATCGCGAACGAGAGACCCGCGCTTTGCAGGATCGCGGCGAGGGCCTTTGCGACGCGCTGGTTGCGTCGGTCGTACGACGCTGCGCAGCCGACGAAGTACAGATACTCCGCGTCGGGCCGCTCGGCGAGCGTCGGTATCTGCAGACCCGCGGCCCAGTCGCCACGCGCCTCGCGCGCCTCGCCCCAGGGATTGCCGGCGCGCTCGATGTTCGTGAGCGCGCGCTGCGCCTCCGGCGGCGCCGCGGATTCCATCATCGTGAGGAATCGCCGCATGTCGACGATCTTGTCGACGTGCTCGATCGTGACGGGACAGGCTTCGACGCAGGCCGCGCAGGTCGTACAGGCCCAGAGCTCCTCGGGCTTCGTCTCGAACTGGTGCGCGGGCGGCGTGCCGGTGGCTGCTGCGTCGCGCAGGAGCAGGTCGCCTTCGCGCAGCAGCAGGTCGCGCAGGTCGAGGACGATCTTCTGCGGATCGAGCGGCTTGCCGGTCGCGAGCGCCGGACACTGGTCGGAGCAACGGCCGCATTCGGTGCAGGTGTACCCATCGAGATGCTGCTTCCACGAGAGATCGCGGAGCGTCGCAGCGCCGAAGGTCTCCTGCTCCTCGAGGTCCTTGATCGGCCGCAGCGCGCCGCGCGGCCGCTGGCTGCGGAACAGGACGTTCGGGAGCGTCGTCGCGATGTGCAGATGCTTCGTCTGCGGCAGGTACGCCGCGAACGCGAGCACCGTCACGACGTGGACCCACCAGGCGCCGGCGAAGACCGCCTGCGCGTTCGGGCCGCGCACGGCCGGCGCAAGCAGGCCGGCGAGCGGCGGCGGCGTGAACCCCTTCTTGACGAGCTCGGCGGCGATGCCCGCAGTCTCGAAGACGAGCAGGGAGAGCATGAGCACGCCGATGAGCACGAGGATCACGTAGCCGCCCGTCGCGACATGCATGCGCGGCGGCCGGAAGAAGAGCCGCCGGATCGCCGCGAGCGCGATCGAGACCAGCACCGCCAGGGCGAAGAGGTCGATCGTCCAGGCGAACAGCCCGGTGTCGGTGCCGGGAACGTGGAGCCCGAAGATCCCGTTCAGCAGCAGGTCGACCGTGCCGAGCGTGATGACGAGGAAGCCCCAGAAGATGAGGGCATGCGCGATGCCGCGCACGGCGTACGGGCGCTTGAAGAGCTTGCTCTGGCCGAGATAGACGACGAGCTCGTCGCGCAGGCGCCGCGCCGGCATGTCGGTGCGATCCTCATTCCAGCCAAGCCGCATGTACCGATACAGCTTCCACACGCGGTAGCCGCCGATACCGAACCCGATCGCCGAAAGGGCGGCCAGGACCACCGCAAAGAGGCCTTGCGTCGGTGCGATCATCTGATCGGCTCAGTCACTCAACATGTCTTCCGCGATGAGGTGCTTCATGATCTCGCTCGTCCCTTCGTAGATCTCGGTGATCTTCGCGTCGCGATAGTGCCGCTCTGCCGGGTAGTCGGTGAGGTACCCGTATCCGCCGAAGATCTGGATGCAGTCGCGGGCCGACTTCATGGCGATGTCGGACGCGAAGAGCTTGGCCATCGCGGCGTACGGGCCGTACTTCTCGCCGCGCTCTTTCATCGCAGCCGCGCGCCAGGTGAGGAGACGCGCGGCGTCCACGCCGGTCGCCATGTCGGCGAGCATCCACTGGATCGCCTGGAAGTCGCCGATCTTCTGACCGAAGGCCTCGCGCTCCTTCGCGTACGCGAGCGCGTCCTCCAGACAGGCCCGCGCGATACCCACCGCCTGCGCCGCGATGCTGATGCGGCCGCCGTCGAGGGTCGCGAGCGCGATCTTGAAGCCATCGCCCGACTGGCCAAGCAGGTTCACCCCCGGCACGCGGCAGTCCTGGAAGGCGAGCTGCGCGGTATCCGAGCCGCGGATCCCCAGCTTGTGCTCGAGCTTGCCGACCGAGAAGCCCTCCGTGCCCTTCTCGACGATGAAGGCCGCGATGCCCTTGTGCCTTTGCGCGGGGTCCGTCTGGGCGAAAACGAGCGCGACGTCGGCGCGCGAGCCGCTCGTGATGAAGTTCTTCGTCCCGTTCAGGACCCACGAATCGCCGTCGCGCTTCGCAATCATCCGCATCGCCGCGGCGTCGCTCCCGGTCGCCGGCTCGGAGAGCGCGAAGCACCCGAGCTTCTCGCCGCTCGCGAGCGGACGGAGGAACCGCTCCTTCTGGTCGTCGCTCCCGAAACGCAGGAGCGGATCGCAGACGAGGGAAACGTGCGACGACATGATCACGCCGGTCGACGCGCACGCACGGTTGATCTCCTCGAGGGCGAGGACATAGGACACCATGTCGAGCCCTGCTCCGCCCTGCGCCTCGGGGATGTAGATGCCCAGGAAGCCGAGACCGGCCAGCTCACGAATGACCTCGAGCGGGACAAGGCCCTTCTCGTCGAACTCCGCGGCGCGCGGCAGGAGACGCTCCGTCGCGAACTCGCGGGCTGTGCGCTGGACGAGCTCCTGCTCCTCGGTGAGTGTCAGATCGAAGCGCGCCTCGTCCACCTGGGTCGCCGTCATGCGTACACGTGGAAGCCGCGCCCGGACTTCCGGCCGAGCCGACCGGCTGCGACGTACTGACGGAGGAGCGGCGCCGGCCGGTACTTCGGATCGCCGAGGTCGCGCTGGAGCACCTCGAGGATCGCAAGGCAGACGTCGAGGCCGATGAGGTCAGCGAGCGCGAGCGGGCCGAGCGGGAAGTTGAGGCCCTTCATCATCGTGTCGATATCCAGGGCGCTCCCGACGCCCTCCGACAGCGCGAACACGGCCTCGTTGATCATCGGCATGAGCACGCGGTTCGCGATGAAGCCCGGCACGTCCTTCGATTCGACGGTCCGCTTCCCCACCTTCTCCGCGAGCGCCTTCGCCGCGGCGACCGTCTCGTCGGAGGTCTCGAGCCCCCGGATGACCTCGACGATCCCCATGAGCGGTACCGGATTCATGAAGTGGAGACCGACCACCTTGTCCGGGCGCTTCGTCGCTGACGCGAGCCGTGTGATCGAGATCGACGAGGTGTTGGACGCGAGGATCGTCGCGGGTCCGGCCGCCTGATCGAGGCGCTTGAACAGGTCGGACTTGACCCCGACGTCCTCGAAGACCGCCTCGATGACGAAGCCGATGCGCGCGACGTCGGCCAGGTCGGTCGACGTGCGGATCCGCCGTCCGATCTCCGACGCAGGGCGGGGCAATGAGCCCTTCGCCTCGAGCTTCGCGAGCGACGCTGTGATCGTGTCCTGGCCACGCCGAAGCTGGTCCGCGCCGACGTCAACGAGCAGCACAGGCAGCCCTGCGGTCGCGCAGACCTGCGCGATGCCCGCGCCCATCGTGCCCGCTCCGACCACCGCGACCTCGGCTGACATCTAGACAGCCTCGACCGCGAGCGCCACGGCCTCGCCGCCACCGAGGCAGAGCGACACGATGCCGCGGCGCTTGCCGCGCGCGCGCATCGCGTAGAGCAGCGTCACGAGGAGCCGCGCGCCGGACGCACCGATCGGATGCCCGAGCGCGACCGCGCCACCGTTCACGTTGAAGCGGTCCTCGGGGATCTCGAGCTCGA
>JBKJTV010000112.1:0-11001 GCA_046589985.1 Candidatus Limnocylindria bacterium
CGATCAAGCGCTTCACGCACGCTCCAATTCGCGGCTTCGAGCCGCCGCCGCGCCTCAGTCTCGTCTGTTCCAGTCTCCGCGCGCACGATTCCGATGGCGCGCGCGCGGAGCTTCGCATTGCTCGGATGCATGTCGACCATGAGGTCGTCCCGCGTACGTCCCGACCGGACCATCGAGCCGGTCGAGAGCATGTTCAGGACGAGCTTCGTCGCCGTACCCGCCTTCAGGCGGCTCGACCCCGCGATGATCTCGGGGCCGACGTCGATGACGATGGGGATCGCCGCAGCGCGGGCAAGCGCGGAGCCGGCGTTGCAGGTGATGCCGACCGTGGCCGACGCGACTCCCTCGCCGCTCGCGAGACCGCCGAGAACGTATGGCGCGCGGCCGCTCGCCGAGATGCCCACGATGACGTCGCGCTTCCGCAGGACCTGCGCGACATCGCGCCGGCCGGCCGCCTCATCGTCCTCCGCGCCTTCGACGGCGAGACGCAGCGCCGTGTCCCCGCCCGCGATCACCGCCCGGAAGAGGTCTGGCGGCACGCCGAAGGTCGGTGGCATCTCGCTCGCGTCGAGCGCGCCGAGGCGGCCGCTCGTCCCGGCACCGACATAGATGACGTGGCCATCCTTCGCGATCGCGTCCAGGATCGCGTCGACCGCGCGCGCGATCTCCGGTATCGCGCGCCGCACCGCCGCCGCGATGCCGGCATCCTCGTCGTTCATGAGCTCGAGCACCTGTCGCGTGCTCTTCGCCGAGAGACCGCGCGAGCGCGGGTTTCGGGACTCGGTACCCGTCTCGCTCACCGCTCGGCCCAGGCGAGCTGCGCGGCGAGGCGTGCGGCGCCCATCGCGGGCTCTTCGTGGATCGACTCGACCGCGGCTCGAGGGATCATCCCGACGAGCTCCCGTCGGACGGCGTGCTGGAGCAGCGAGAAGTTCTCGAAGGCGCCGCCCGCGAGGTAGATCGGCCCGTCCGCGAGCCGGAGCCCGAGCGCGACGACGGTCGCCGCACGTGCGAGCTCGTGGGCGCCGCGCTCGACGATGCGCACCGCGATGGCGTCGCTCTCCGCCGCCGCTTGCGCCACCGCGCGCGCACCGCTGAGGATCGCGGGTGCAGGGTGGGACTTCCCGTAGAGGTGGGGGAGGACGTCGTGGAAGTCGGCCGCCCCGAGCTCGCGCCGGAGGTGCTCGCTGATGCGCGTCGGTGAGCCACGGCCATCCCAGTCGTGGGCCACCGCGCGCAGGCCCTCGAGCCCAAGCCACACCGCCGATCCTTCATCACCGGCGAGGTAGCCCCAACCGCCCGCGCGCAGCTCGTCGCCCTCCTCGTTGCGCCCGTACGCGACGCTCCCGGTCCCGGCGATGAGCACGACCCCGCAGCCCTGAGGGTTGCCCGCGTAGAGCGCGGCCTTCGCGTCATGCGTGACGGCGACGCGCACGCCCGGCCCGAGGATCCCGATGAGGATCTCCTCACCTCGCCGGCGGTCGGCCTCGCGATCGCCTCCGGCGCAGGAGAGAACGACGGCCTCCGCCGTCCGGCCCGCAAGGGCTTCGTGCAGCGCTGCCGCGATCGAGCCGCCGGGGTCCGGCGAGGTGAGGAGGTTGCCGCCGCCACCAGCGCCCCGCCCGACCGTCGCGCCGCCGCGGTCGACGGCGAACGCTCGAGTCTTGCTCGCGCCCGCGTCGAGGCCGACAACCAAGCGAGGCGGGTCGGCGGAAGCCGCAGCTTCCGGCGACCGACGAGCGCCGGTTGGATGAGCTCTGCTCATACGACCAAGCCACTCACTCGCGCAGGGTACCCATCACGGTGCGTGCAGCGCGCCCGCGGAGACCGCGCGCGACGCGCCGGTGCAGCGCGGCAACGTGTTCGGCAGGCCGGCGGCACGGTAGGCCCCGAGGATCGCGAAGGCGAGAGCCTCTCGGGCAGAAGCGGGCACACCAAGCTCGTCCATCGGTCGCACGATCACCGGCGCCACCGTCCCGGCGAGGGCGGCCATGATCGCGGCGTTCGCCGCGCCACCGCCCGCGACGACGAGCTCGCGCCACCGGGTGCCTGCGGGCGTCTCGCGCGCGAGCGCGTCCGCGACCGTCCGCGCCGTGAGCGCGACCGCGGTCGCGAGCGCATCGTCTTCACCGCCCCCCTCGCTGCGCACCAGCTCAAGGAGCGTCTCCGCGAACGGCGCACCGAAATCCTCACGTCCGGTGCTCTTCGGCGCGCGCCGTTCGAAAAAGGGATGCGCGAGGGCCGCCGCGAGCGCCTTCCGCTGCACCCGTCCGCGTCGCGCTCGGACGCCGTCCTTGTCGAAACGCTCGCCCGAGCTCGCGACGAGCGCGTCGACGAGCATGTTCCCAGGCCCGCAGTCGAAGGCGATCGCGTCATCGGCGCGGCCGGTCGGGAGGAGGGTGAGATTCGCGATCCCGCCGACGTTCAGCAGTGCGATCGGCGCGCGGGCACCGAAGAGAACGTGGTCGGCGAACGGGACGAGCGGCGCCCCCTGTCCGCCGAGCGCGAGGTCGGCGCTCCGGAAGTCACATACGACGGGCACGCCCGTGCGCGCCGCGACCCGTGCCCCGTCCGCGAGCTGGTAGGTCGCGTGCAGCTCGGGGTAGTGCGCGATCGTTTGGCCGTGCATCGCAATGAGGTCCGGCGTCAGGCCGAGGTCGGCAGCGAGCGCTTTCGCGGCGACGGCATTCGCCTCTCCGAGGTCGACGCAGAGCGTCGCAAGATCGCGCGCGGTGAGGGGCCTGAGCGAGCCGGCGGCAAGGACGCGCTCGCGCAGCCCGTCCGGATAGCGTTCATGGCGATGCCCGAGCAGACGCGCCACGCCACGCGACGGATCCACCTCGGCAGCGGCCGCCTCGATCCCGTCCGCCGAGGTGCCGGACATGAGCCCGATGACGATCACCGCGCCGGCAGTGCTCACGCGCCTGCCGGCGCGGTGAGCGCCTCGTGCACGGCGATCCGGAAGCGGTACATCGCGTCGTCGTTCGTGCGCCCGAAATAGACGCGGTTCGTGAGGAGCGCGACCGTCGTGTGCGTCGCTGGGTCGATCCAGAGCGAGGTTCCCGTGAATCCAGTGTGCCCGTAGGCGTCTTCGCTCATGTGGCTCCCGACCATCGGACCGTCCGGGGCGCGGAGCGCGAGGCCGATGCCGCGCCGCGCGTTCTCGCCGCGCGCGTGCTCCCGGCGGGCGAGTGACGCGAGGTCGTTGCCAATGACGGCCCCATCGCGAAAGACCCGCCCGAGCGCCTGCACGTCGGCTGCGGTGCCGAACAGTCCCGCGTGACCGGAGACACCGCCCATCGCCTGCGCGTTCTCGTCGTGGACCTCGCCGCGCAGCCGGCGCCGGCGGTACGCCTCCGGCTCGTCGTAGCGCTCTGTTGAAACGCAGCTCGCTGCCCGCTCAGGGAGGAAGCGCGCGGTCTCCGCGCCGGCCGGGCCGATGACGCGCTCCCGGATAAGCTCGTCGAACGGCGCGTCACCGATGTTCGCGAGCCCCTGCGTGAGCATGATGTAGCCGAGGTCGCTGTAGACGAACGTCCCGGGGTCGCGGGCGAGCGGCTCCTGCGCAGCGCGCCACGCGGCCTCCTCGATCGAGTGGACCTCCCGGTAGAGCGGCAGCCACCAGACCAGGCCCGCGGTGTGCGTGAGGACCTGCGCGAGCGTGATGCGGTCCTTCGCCCCGCCTCGGAAGTCCGGAACGAGCTCGTGCAGCGGGGTCTCGAGCGTGATGAGCCGGTCCTTTACGAACGAGAGGAGGAGTGCGGTCGTCGCGAGCTTCGTGAGCGACGCGAGATCGAAGAGCGATGACGGACCGCACCGCGCGTCCGGCGGGTAGTCGGGGTCTGGGCAGAGCGTCCCCGCGACATAGCCGCTTCGTGTGCCCTCGCGCTCGAAAAGCACGCTGCACGCGGTGAACAGCGAGCCGATCGACAGGTCGACGATCCGCCGCACGTCGTCGTTCAAAGGCTTCGCATCCCTGCGCCGATACCGTAGAGGTCTCGCACGGCCACGGGCAGCCGACCGAGCGGCGGCCGCCCGCCGGTCATGACGTCGAGCGCGGCGATGAGCGCAGGCTCGCGGCCCGAGTACGCGCACACGAAGCCCGCGACGCTTGGGTACGCAAGAACGTCGTACGGCGAGCGGAGCGCGACGGCGACCGTCGGCCGGACCCGCTGGAGCGCGGTCACGAGATCTGCCTGCGGCGGGTCGGCGAGCGCGTCGAAGGTCCCCACCACGACGACGTCCGCGTCGCGCGCGGCCGCGACGGCCGCTGCGATCTCGGCGTTCCCGAGCCGCTCGAGCTTCCGCGACCGTGCGCCCGGGATGGTGCGCGCGACGATCTCCGCGAGCGACGGCTGGTCCTCCACGATCGCGAGGTCCGGCTGCCCGTACGAGATCGCGAGCACGCGGCCGCGCAGCGGCAAGCCGCCCGCACGCAGGACCGTGATCCCCTGGCGCGCGAGCTCGAGCGCCTCCGCGCGATCCGCCTCGAGGTCGAATGCCGGCGCTGGCTGCGCGTCGAGCACGCTCCAGCGCGCCTTCACCTCGAGGACACGCGTGACGGCCTGGTCGAGGCGGCCCGCAGGCAGGGTCCCGGAGAGGAAGGCATCGACGAGCAGCCGGTGGCCTTCGAGCTGCGCGCCCTCGTCGAAGCGGAACAGCAGGTAGTCCACGCCGGCCCGGAGCGCCGCGGCAGCAGCCACCGCCTGGCCGCCGGACCGTGCGAGCGCGCCCATCTCGAGGTCGTCGGTGATGCTGAGCCCGCGGAAGCCGAGCTCGCCGCGCAGGAGGTCGGTCATGACCGAGCGCGAGAGGGTCGCGGGCTGCTGCGCAGCACCGAGGGCGGGCACGGTGAGATGCGCGCTCATGATCGAGGGCACGCCCGCGGCGATGGCCGCACGGAAGGGCGCGAGCTCGATGGCGTCGAGGCGCGCGCGAGGCGAGAGGATCTCCGGCAGCTCGTCGTGAGAGTCGATCGTGGCCGAGCCGTGCCCGGGGAAGTGCTTCGCGCAGCAGAGGAGCCCGGCCTCGGCGTAGGCGCGCACCGCCGTCGCGACGAGGGCGCCGACGGTGCGCGCGTCAGACCCGAACGACCGATTGCCGATGATCGGGTTCTGCGGCTCGTCGTTCACATCGGCGACCGGTGCGAGCTGCCAGTTCACGCCAAGGTTCTGGAGCTCGCGCGCGACGAGCTGCACGCTGCGGCGCACCGCTGCGTGCGGATCCGGTGCGGCCGCGAGCGCCATCTGGGCGGGCGGCAGCGCGACGCCACGCGACACCCGTATGACCGGCCCGCCCTCCTGGTCCATCGCGATGAACAGCGGCGGGATGCGGGCGTCGCGCGCGATCCGCTGGAGGTCGGAAGTGAGGCGGCGCAGAGCGGCCGCGTCCTCGACGTTCTCGCGGAAGACGACGACGCCACCGACGTGCTTCTCCCGGATCATCCGCTCGACGTGCGGCGTGATCGTCCGCCCATGGAAGGCGACGCTCATCGTCTGTGCGGCGCGGTCCGGGATGGACATCCCCGCGAGGAGCGCCCTGAGGCGACCGGTCGGCGCGGGCGCGGGCGTTGCGCTGCCCTCCGGGAGCGCTGTCGTGCACGCGACGGCGGCGGCGCCGACGAGCAGCGCGCGACGACCGTATGTGCGTTGCACCTATCCGAGGGTGATGGGCAGGCGCCCCCCTGGAGCGCTCTTTCCCGCAAGGACCGCGGCGAGCGCCTCGAGCGACACGGGGACGTCGCCGTAGGTGAGCAGCGCAGGCAGGCCCGTCGCGAGCGTCGCGTCGTACGGCGAGCGCAGCGCGCAGAGCACGGCTGCGCGAGGCGCGAGCGCGCGGACGCGCGCGATCTGCTCGCCGTCGAACGAGGCGCTCGACGTGCACACGACGAGCGGGGCGTCGCCGGGTGGCTCCCGGCCGTCATGCGCGAAGGAGACCCGCTCGCCGAACTCCCGCCGGAGCGCGACCTCGAGCGTACCGAACGGGTCGCGCAGCTCCTCGACTGGTGAAAGGCGGGGGCCGCCGACGAACGTGACGCGGAATCGCTCGGACCGTGGCAACGGCAGGCCGACGTGCGTGATGGACCGCGCGGCCACCTCGCGCGCGAGCTCCCGGGCTGCGAGATCGTCGACGTCGTCGCGCGGGACCGCGATGCCGAACCGGCGGCGGAACGCGGCAGCCCGCCGCAGCGCTTCGAGGACGCGCGCAGCGGGTACCTGTAGAGCGATGCGCTCCGACGCGGCGAGCTGGAGCTCGAGGTCGCTGGTGACCATGACTGCGTCGATCCCTGCGCGCACCGCGCGCCCGACGAGGCCGTCCGGCCCCTCGACCTGCGTGACGCCGGACATGTCGAGCGAGTCGGTCATGAGCAGTCCACCGAACCCAAGCTCCTCGCGCAGGAGCCGCGTCGCGATCGCGGGGGAGAGCGTCGCGATGTTCGCCTCATCGAGGGCGGGGTAGCGGATGTGCGCGGTCATCACGCCGGAGGCACCGGCGGCTATGGCCGCGCGGAACGGCACGAGCTCGCGGCGCTCGAGCGTCGCGCGATCCGACCGGACATCGACTGTCGTGTGGTGTGAATCGACGTCGGAGGCACCGTGCCCCGGGAAGTGCTTCGGCGTCGTCGCGACGCCGGCGCCCTCCGAGCCGCGCACCCAAGCGGCGGCGAGCTCCGCCACGCGCGCAGGGTCGTCGCCAAACGACCGCGTGTTGATCACCGGGTTCCGCGGCTCGATGTTCACGTCGCAGACCGGCGCGTGGTTCACGGCGATGCCGTCCGCACGAAGTCCCACGGCGACGGCGCGCGCGACCCGCTCGACGAGTCCGGCGTCGCCGATCGCGCCGAGCGCCATCGCGCTCGGGAAGACGGCCCGGTAGCCGACGCGGACGACGCTGCCACCCTCCTGGTCGACCGCGACGGGGATCGCTGGCAGGCCGCCCGCGTGTGCGGCGTCCTGCACTTCGCGGAGCATCGCGCGGACCTGATCCTTCGAGCGGATGTTGCCGCGGAGTGCGAAGAGCACGACGCCGCCGATGCGTCCTGAGCGGACCGCGTCGAGGAGCGGTGCGGCGACCTGTGGTCCGTCGAAACCAGCCCAGACCAGCGCCCCCGGCCCAAGTCCGTCCGCCCCTCGGGCGGAGCCCGGCTCGTTCGCGCTCACTCCGGCGGTGCGACGAGCTCGCTGACGAATGTGTAGGCGTCCCCGCGGTACGCGGCCTCGGCGAGCTCGATGGCGCGACCGTGCGCGTCGTATGAACGCCGCCGCGTTCGCAGTACCGGCGAACCGGGGTCGAGTGAGAGGAGCGTGGTCTCGCGCTCGTCCGCGAGCCCCGCGCCGATGCGCTGCTCCGCGCGGACGGGGTGATGTCCGAGCGCCGCGAGACGTTCGTAGAGCGACCCGGCCACTCCTGCGGTGAGCAGCGTGTCCGTCGCGCCGACGGAGAGCCACGCCCGCTCGAGACCGACCGGCCGGCCGTCGGCGAATCGGATGCGCTCGACGAACACGAGCGGCCCGCCGACCGTGACCGCGAGCTCGCCAGCGACGTCCTCCGGTGCTGGCGCGAGGCGGAGCTCGAGGACCCGGCTCGTCGCGACGATCCCCCGTGCCGCCATGTCCGCGGTGAATCCGGTGAGGTAGCGGAGGCGCTGCGCGAACCGCGGCTGCGCGACGAACGTGCCGCGGCCCTGTTGCCGCGTCAGTACGCCCTCGTGCACGAGGTCGCCGATGGCCTGCCGCGTCGTCATCCGGCTGATGCCGTAGGCGGTGCAGAGCTCGCGCTCGGACGGGATGGCCTCTCCGGTCTTCCACTCGCCCGCCGCGATGCCCGCGCGGATCGTGTCCTTCAGCCGGACGTAGACCGGCCGGTCCGCGGGCTCCAGGAGCACGGTCGGCATGGCCATCGCGCTAGAGGCTAAGGCCTCACGAGCTCTCGGAGATACGCTCGAGCGCCGCGCGCAACGGTCCACGCTCGCCGTCGCTGACGTGGTCGCTGAAAGCGGTGGCCACGCTTCGCAGGTGGACGCCGATAGTGCGCCGATGGGCCTCGCGGCCCTTCGCCATGAGCACCGCATGCAGGACGCGCCGGTCCACCGGGCACGGGCGTCGCTCGACGAGACCCATCTCCTCCATACGATCGACCAGGCGTGTGATGCCGCTCTTCGTCAGCAGCACGCGGGTCGCGAGGTCGGTGAGACGCAGGGAGTTGCCGTCGGCGCCCTGGAGCGCGATGAGCACGTCGAGCTCCGACAGCGTGAGGCCGCCTGCGTCCGAAAGCTCGCGATCGAGCCTCCGTGTCACGCCGGCATGCGCGTGAAGGAACGCCCGCCAGGTCGCCAGCTCGTCCTCGCTGAGGCGCCGCCGTTTTCGGGAATAGGCGGGCTTCGAGGCCTGTTCGAGCATTAGTTGAGCATACAACGAATGCTCCAGGAGGTATCCGAGAACATGAAGTGGCAGATCGACCCATCTCACACCAGCGCGAGCGTGTCCGCCCGGCACCTGATGCTGACCACCGTCCGAGCGAGCCTGTCCGGAACGACCGGAGAAGTTGACTTCGACCCGGCCCGTCCCGAGGCGGCGAAGATCAGCCTCGCGATCCCGGCCGCCAGCGTGAACACCGGCGACGAGAAGCGCGACGGCCACCTGCGCTCCGCCGACTTCCTCGATGTCGAGCGCTTTCCCACGATCACGTTCCGGAGCACGAAAGTGCGTAAGTCCGACGGCGACGGCTACACGGTCAACGGTGACCTCACCATCCGCGGGACGACGCTGCCCGTTGACGTGAAGGTCCAGGTGAACGGCGTCATCGATGGCCTGAAGGGCAAGGTCGCCGGCTTCTCCGGCACCGCCTCGGTCGACCGCACGAAATGGGGGCTCGTCTGGAACGTGCCGGTCCCTGGGGGGGTGCTCGTGAGCGAGAAGCTCAAGCTCGAGTTCGACCTTCAGGCGATCGAAGCGGCGGCGGCGGCGGAGACCGCGGCAGCCTGATCGTCGACGCCGGGCCGCGCACCCCTGGGACCAGCTGTTCCGGGGTGCCTGGCCGGCGTCCGCTCACTCGCTTGGCAGATCCGCCCAGAACGCTTCGGTGAAGCGGTTGTTCAGGTTCGCGATCCCCACGTTGACGACGAGCTCGACGAGCTCGCGCTCCTCGAAATGCTCGCGAGCCCTCGCGAACGTCGTGGGTTCGGCGTGCGAGTCGCGCGTCAGCTCGAGCGCGAGAGCGATCGCGGCCTTCTCCGCCTCGGTGAAGAGCGGGCTCGCTTCCGGATCGGTGATCGTCTCCACCATCTCCTTCGTGATGCCAAGCGCACGGCCGGCACTCGTGTGGGACACCGTTCAGTAGCGACACCCATTCGTGATGTCCGTCGCAAGGAACGTGAGCATGCGGACCTTGGGCGACAGGGTGCTCTCGTCGAGCGCCTTCCGCAGACTCCAGTACGCATCTGAGACGGCGGGCGAGTGGTTCATCAGTCGCCGGAACGCGGAGCCCTCGCCGGTATAAGGGATGCGGGCCATCAGCCCCTCCGTGCGCGATACCGCGAGATCGCGAGCTCGCCGAGCGCGCCCCGCCGGCCGCGGGTCGCCGCCTTCTCCAGGACGATCCGCTGGATCTGGTCCGGGCTCGGGATGATCGGCGCGATGCGTCGCCGGCTCCGTGGCCCCGCGATCCGGCCTTCGAGTGCGTCGATGACGTCCTTCACGCGCTCGTCGATGTCATGGACGTCGAGTGGCCGCTCGCGAAGGAAAAGCGTCACACGGACCTCCAGCTGGTCCGAGTCGCGATATCCGACGCCGCGCCTCGTCTGCGCGTCGAGCACGGCGGCGTGGACACGCCGGCGCCACTCATTGCGCGGGCGCGCGTAGCCCGGCAGCGCGGTGCTGATCGAGAAGCGGCGCTTCGCCAAGTCCCGGCGACTCTACGTCCTCGGCGGAACCCTCGGGTTCCGCCCGGCAGGACCGCTGTGCTTGCCAGGGATCTCGGTGCGTCGTCGAGCGCCGCTAGCCGCGAGTGACGTCGAGCTCGATCGAGTCGTACCCCGTCGAGCCGGAAGGGAACGGCGGGCGCTTCGTCGCGGTCTGCAGCTGGCCCTCGCCGTCCGTCGCCCGGATGAGCACGACGTGCTTGCCGGTGCCAGGAGGTGTCCACAGGTGGCGCCACCGGCGCCAGGTGAGGGGTCCGAGCGGCTCCTCCAATTCGGCATCGCTCCAGCGGGCGCCGTTGTCCGTCGAGATCTCGACGCGCGCGACGCCGCGCGATCCCGCGTTCGCGATCCCGCCGAGCGCGACCGGGCCCCCGCCCCAGCGGACGCGCGACGGCGTGTCGATACGGGAGTGCGTGTTCACGATCGCGAGGTCCGACCAGCCGCGCTCCATCCAGTAGCCCAGGAAGTCGGTCGTCACGACCTCGATCCTCGTGAGCCACTTCACGTTCTTCATCCCATAGATGTTCGGGACGAGGACTCGTGCGGGATAGCCGTGATCTTCCGGCAGCGTGTACCCATTCATGAGGTAGGCGACGAGGGTCTTGGGCTCCATCGCCTTCGCCATGCGGATCGAGTCCGTGTATCCGTCCACAGAGCGCAGCACGACGTCGAACGCACCCGCCTGCGGCTTCGCGCGCTCGAGGAGGTCGCGCAGCGGCACGCCCGTCCAGAGCGCCGTGCCGATGAGCTCGCCGCCGACCTCGTTGCTGATGCACTCGAGCGTGTGCAGCTGCTCCACCGCCTCGAGATCGAGGAGCTCCGCGTACGAGATCGAGAACGGGCTCTCGACCGCCCCGCCGATCTCGAGCTTCCAGCGCGTGGCGTCGACGCGCGGGTCGATGAGCGCCGTGTCGACGGTGTAGTGGTCGTTGATGTCGGTGAGCCGTGGGGTGATCTCGGGCACCGCGTCGTATGCAGGGTCCCCGCTACGGACCGTCTCGCTGAACTTGAGGCGCCGCGCCGTCTGCTTCACGCGTTCGGCCTGCGCGCCGATGGCGCGGAGCGGCCGACCACCAGCGATG
>JBKJTV010000279.1:0-3035 GCA_046589985.1 Candidatus Limnocylindria bacterium
GGCCGCGGCGTACGCGACGACCGGGATGCGGAAGTGCATCGCCTCGAGGAGCGGGACGCCGAAGCCCTCGTGCTCTGAGAGCGAAACGAATGCCGCGGCCGTGCGGTAGTACGCGACGAGCTGCGGGAGCGTCACCGGGCCGGTGAAGGTGACCGCGTCGGTGAGGCCGAGCGCGCGTGCGAGTGCGGTGAGCCGTGCCTGGAACTGACGCTGGTCGCGGTACGAGCCGACGAGCACCAGTCGCGCGTTGTGATCGATGCAGGCGCGGTAGTACGCGAGCATGCGGATGAGGTCGTCCTGGCGCTTGTTCGGCGAGAGGCGCCCGACGAACAGCAGCTTCGCACCCGGTGTCTCCGCGCCGGCCATGACGCCCTGGTCGGGCTGGATCTCGAGCGACTGCCAGTCGATGAGGATCGGCACCGTCGCCGTGCGCTCGAAGCCGGCCGCCTCGAGCTCTTTACGGTTGTACTCGGAGACGCCGATCGCGAGCTCCACCTTGTCGGCGAGCGAGGCGAGCTGCCGGCGACCGAGCTCCGCGAACGCCGCGGCGTGCGGGTTCACGCCCGCGAAGAACTCCGGCGGCGTGATGTTGTGATAGACGAGGATCTTCCGCGAGGGCAGCTTCACGAGCTGGTCGAAGATCTCGTGGCCCATCGAGAAGTGCAGGAGCACGATGTCGTCGGGCTTCGCGACGCGGAACAGCCGCCGGTACGACCACGCATCGACGCCGGTCTTCGACTCGACGGCGTAGGCATGGGCGTCGTGTCCCCACTCGCGCAGCCGGCGCTGCAGCGCGAACACGTGATTGCTCATTGCGTCGCCCGGAGCGAGGACCGGATGGAACTGGTGGACCGTCGTCACGTGCCGAGCTCGCGAAGGTATGCGGGTCGTGCGTCACCCAGCTGGCGGATGAGAGCGCGATCCGCGGTCCAGAACTCGGCCGCGCCGGCGATCTCCGCGCAGGCAAGGAACGCGGCGTCGTACAGCGTCGACAGGCCGTAGCGCCCGGCGATCTCCCAGGTCTTGAGCTGCAGGTCCCCACCACCGAGGTAGTCGATGGGGAGCTCCGCGAAGTCCGCCCAGTGGCCGGCAGCCTCTGCCGCCGTCAGGAGCTTCCGCGAGATCTTCTGCCGGAGGGCAGTGCCGACCTCCGCCCAGCACCAGCTCGGCGCGACGAGCTGCTCCTGCCCCACGAGCCCGCGTTGGACGAGCGCCCGGGCCCCTGCGGAGCCTTCCTCCTCGACCAGGTTCTTCACGAGGACGCTCGCGTCGAGGCAGAGCGCGGCGATGGTCAGTCGATCCGCCTCGCGCGCGCTTCGCGCAGCTCGCGGATCAGCACGGTGCTGTCGGGCTGCAGACCGGTGCGCCGGAAGACCGCTTGCCGCCGTTCGTCGATGCGCGCGAGCGCCTCGCGGCCCCGCCGGAGACGGGCTTCCCGCGCGACCACATCGACCACGAACTCGTTGAAGGACTGGTCCTCAGGCTTGGCGCGGCGGGCGTCGTCGAGCACTTCCTTTGGGAATCGGATCGTCACTGCTTCACGCGCCATGACACACCTCCGCACCACTCTTTGATATCACCAGATGGTATCATGTCGCTCCAGGCCGCGAGCGCTCCTGCGCTACGTCTCGGCCTGGCCCGGCTGCCGTCCGATGACCGCGTAGTCGCGGTGTCCGAAGAGCGTCTCGTTCAGGAGCCGCGCGTTGTCGAGCTGCGCGCCGTCGGGCAGATCCTCTGAGAGACGGGTCTCGCTCCGCTCGAAGGTCTGGATCGCGACGGACGAGAAGCCCTCGACCTCGAGGTAGAAGCGGAACAGCTCAGGGGGCAGCGGTCGGCGGTGGGACGGGTCGAGCCAGAAGGTGTGCGCGCCGACCGTCAGCGTCGCGACGTTCGGCGTGACCATGACCACCGGCGCGCCCGCTGCGAGCACGCGCCGCAGCTCGCGGAGGATCTCGACGAGCTCGCCGGGAAGCACGTGCTCGGCGACGTGCCGCGCGTAGAGGCCGTCGATCGAGCGGTCCTCGAGGCTTCGCAGGTGCGCGAGCGCGTCGGACTCGACCGCCTCGAGGCCGCGCGAGCGGGCCTCCGCGACCATCCGGCCGTCGAGGTCGACGCCGTACGCACCGATGCCGTTCTCCTTCGCGAGCTCGAGGAACGTCCCGCGCCCGCTGCCGAGGTCGAGCACGCGGCGGCGCCCGCGGAACAGCGAGAGGAACCGTTCGGACTGCGCGCGGATGACCGACTCGTCCCCGGAGAAGCGCGCCTGGAAATAGACGGAGTGCAGGTTCGCCGCGACCTCGTCGCGACCGCGGGTCTCCAGCAGACGCTCGATGCGATCGAGGCGCGCACCGAACTCCGGTGCGGGCCGCGCGGCAAGCTCCTGCAGCGCTCCGGCGACGAGGAGGTTGATCCGCTCCTGCCGCTCGGTGATGGCGTTGATCCACCAGCGCACGAGCCCGATGACGGTGCCGCGCGCGATGGTGATGGCCCGGCCGACGTAGCGCTTGCGGCTGCGATGGTCGTAGTCGACCGGCGTCTGGAGCACCCCCGCGAGCGAGCCGAGGGGATCCTGCAGATCGTCAACGAGGAGCGCGGGCCCGCCGGGCAGCGGCGCGTGGAGCGCGGCGTCGACGTCGGGTCCGTACGCGCCAGACGCCCGCTTCGCGCGGATGCGCTCGCGGACCTCGGTGAGGACGCCGTCGAGGTCGACCGTCATGCCGCGAAGCGTCCGAATTCGGGAAACTCTGCCTGCAGCCGCGCGAAGATCTGCTGCGCCGAGTGCGAGCGGTTCAGCGTGTAGAAGTGGATCCCCGGCGCGCCGCCGCGGAGCAACGCCACGCACTGTGTGGTCGTCCACTCGATGCCGATCGCGGTCACCGCGTCCTCGTCGTCGCCGGCGCGCTCGACGAGATCCCGCAGCGCTGCCGGGACCGTCGCGCCGCAGCGCGTGATGAAGCCCGTCGGCGAGAGCTGCTTCGCGCTGGTGATGGGAAGCAGTCCGGGCACGATCGGCGCGCCGATGCCGAGCTCCCGCG
>JBKJTV010000055.1:0-5385 GCA_046589985.1 Candidatus Limnocylindria bacterium
CCTTCACTTCTTCGGTCAGCATCGAGGCGGAGGCTTGCGAGATCGCACAGCCGCGCCCGATGAAGCGGACGTCTTCGACGACGCCCGAGTCATCGACCTTCAGCATCATCGTGATCTCGTCGCCGCAAAGCGGGTTGGTGTCGTGGTAGCGGTGCGTCGCCTCCGGAAGCTCGCCCGCATTCCGCGGGTTCTTGTAGTGGTCGAGGATGTAGTCCCGGTAGAGGTCGTCCATCTATCGCGCTCGTCCCTTCGGCGTTCGCCTCAGTGACTCGCCGCATTGCTCAGGACTGGTCGACTCACTCCTCGCGGCAAAGCCGCTCGTCGCTCGTTCCCTCATGCGAAGATCTTCCTGGCCTTCGCGATCGCTCCGAGCAGCACGTCGCATTCGGCCGTCGTGTTGTAGAGGTAGAACGAGGCGCGGGACGTCGCGACGGTGCCGAGCCGCGTCATGAGCGGCTGGTTGCAGTGGTGCCCCGCGCGGACGCACACGCCCTCGCTGTCGAAGATCGTCGCGACGTCGTGCGGGTGGATCCCCTCGAGGTTGAACGAGATGACCCCGACGCGGTCGTCGAGGGTCTGGGGGCCGTACACGGTGATGCCGGGGATCTCCAGAAGGCGAGGCAGCAGGTAGCCCACGAGCTCGAGCTCATGGGCGTGCACGCGCTCCATCCCGACCCCGGTCAGATAGTCCACGGCGGCACCGAGGCCGATCGCGTCGACGTACGCGGAGGTGCCCGCCTCGAACTTCCAGGGAAGCTCGTTCCAGGTCGTGAGGTCGATGGCGACGCGGCTGATCATGTCGCCGCCATACATGAAGGGTCGCATGCCCTCGAGCAGCGCCGCCCGGCCCCAGATGGCACCGGAGCCCGGGGGCGCGAGCATCTTGTGACCGCTGAAGGCAAGGAAGTCGCAGCCGATCTCCTGCACGTCGACCGCGGTATGCGGGACGGCCTGCGCGGCGTCGATGAGGACGACGGCGCCCACGGCCTTCGCCTGCGCCGTGAGCTCCCGGACCGGGTTCACGGTGCCGAGGCCGTTGCTCGTGTGCGTGATCGCGACGAGGCGCGCCCCCTTGCGGAGCTCACGCTCGAATTCGTCACGACGTAGCCTTCCTTCATCATCGATGTCGATGACGACCAGCTCTGCGCCGGCTTCCTTCGCGAGCTGTTGCCAGGGGACGAAGTTCGAGTGGTGCTCGAGGACGCTCACGAGGATCCGGTCCCCCCGCTTCACGTTGTCGCGTCCCCAGGCATAGGCGACCAGGTTGATGCCCTCCGTCGCGTTACGGCAGAAGATGACCTCGCGCGTCTGCGGTGCGTTGATGAAGCGCGCGACCTTCCCGCGTGCGCCCTCGAATGCCGCGGTGGTCTCCTCGGAGAGCTCGTAGACGCCGCGATGGATGTTCGCGTTGTGCTCGCGATACACGCGGTCCATCGCCTCGAGGACCTGGCGCGGTTTCTGGCTCGTCGCGGCGTTGTCCAGGTACACGAGCGGCTTTCCACCCGCGACCCTGCGCGCGAGGATCGGGAAGTCCGCGCGGATCCGCTCCACGTCCAACTTCGCGTCGGAACGCGGAAGGACGCTCGTCATGCCACGCCCTTCTCCCCGCCATATATCTCGTCGCGGATGAAGTCGTAGCCCTTCGCCTCGAGCTCGGCCGCGAGCTCGCGCCCGCCGCTCCGCACGATCCGGCCGTCCACGAGGACGTGGACGTGATCCGGTCGGACGTACTTGAGGATCCGCTCGTAGTGCGTGATGAGAAGGATCCCGACCTCGGGGCTCCGCAGGCTCTCGATGCCCTGTGCGACCACCTTCAGCGCGTCGATGTCGAGGCCGGAGTCGGTCTCGTCCAGGACAGCCATGGTCGGCCGGAACATGTGCATCTGCAGCATCTCGAGGCGCTTCTTCTCGCCACCCGAGAAGCCGTCGTTCACCGAGCGCACCAGGAACGAGTCGTCGAACTCGAGCAGCGCCATCTTCTCCTTCAGGAGCTTGCGGAACTGCGGGATCGGCAGGTCGTTCTTCTGATCGCCGCGCTGGCGCCGCGCGTTGATCGCGGTACGCAGGAAGCTCGCGACGGAGACGCCGGGGATCGCGGCCGGGTACTGGAACGCCAGGAACAGGCCGCGCTTCGCGCGCTCGTCGACCGGGAGCGCGAGGAGATCCTCGCCGCCGAAAGTGACGCTGCCGCTCTCGACCTTGTAGCGGGGATGGCCCATGACCGTGAGCGAGAGCGTGCTCTTCCCTGAGCCGTTCGGGCCCATGATCGCGTGGACCTCACCGGCGCCGACGTCGAGGTCGATCCCGCGAAGGATCGTCTTGCCGTCGACGCTCACGCGCAGGTCCTTGATCTGAAGGCCGTTCGTCAATTCGGATGTCCTTTCCGCGTGTCAGGCAGTGACCGGGGGCTTCGTGCGGACGAGGTCGGCGAGGGTCATCCCGTCGAGCACCGACGCGATCGAGGCCTGGAGCCTGAGCCAGACCTCGTGCGTGCCGCAGCCCTGCTCGCGGACGCAGTTCACGACCGGATCGCCCTCCGCAGTGCAGACCTGCGGCTCGATCGGACCCTCAAGTGCCCGGACGATGTCTCCCGCGGTGATCTGCGCCGGATCCCGGGCCAGGACATAACCGCCGCCGGCGCCCCGCTTGCCGGTCACGAGCCCCGCTTTGCGGAGCGCCGCGACGAGCTGTTCGAGGTACGCCTCGGGGAGTTCCTCGCGTTCGGCGACGGCATGGAGCGAGACGCTCCCCTGCCCCCAGTGCCGCGCGAGGTCGACCATGAGCCGCATCCCGTACTCGCCCCGGGTCGAGACGTGGAAGGCGGTCGGGACCGGATTTCCGAGCACTACAGTCGGAATTGTACTCCGCACGCGGAGGCTGAGAAGGCCCCACGATCGGCCTCGTGCCGCTCAACGCCCGCCTCGCGGTGGTCGGATCGACGAATCCGGCAAAGGTCGCGGCCGTCAGGAGCACTCTCGACCGCCTCGCGCCGGGCTGCGTGCTGGAGGCGGTGAGCGTGGCGAGCGGGGTCTCCCTGCAGCCCGTGGGCGACGAGGAGACCAGGCTCGGCGCGGAGGCGCGGGCCCGCGCTGCCCTGGCGCTGCGGCCGGCCGATCTCGGCTTCGGGCTCGAGGGCGGCGTCGTGTTCGACGGGCCGCGTACCTGGCTCATCTCGTGGGTCGCGGCCGTGGGCCGCGACGGGCGGGTCGGTCACGCGAGCGGCCTCCGGATGCCGCTGCCGGACGCCACGGGCGCCCGGCTGCGTGCCGGTGAGGAGCTCGCCGTGATCGTCGACGACCTCTTCCACGTACACGATGCGAGGAGCGCCGCCGGCGCGATCGGCCTCCTCACCGGCGGCGCGGTCTCGCGGACGGAGGCGTTCGCGCAGCTCGTCGCCATGGCGCTCGCGCCACACTTGCGTCCGGATCTATATCGATGAGGTGAGGGCTAACCCCGGATCCGGACGTCCAACGAGTCGCGCATGCCATCACCGATGAGGTTGAAGCCGATGACGGTGAGCATGATCGCGAAGCCCGGGAACATGAGCGCCCACCACGACCCCTGGAAGAGGTAGCGGATCGAGTCGACGAGCATCGCGCCCCACTCGACGTCAGGCGGGATCGCCCCCAGGCCAAGGAACCCGAGGGCCGCGGCATTGAGGATCGCGGTCGCGATGCCCAGGGTCGACTGGACGATGATCGGGGAGAGCGCGTTCGGCACGATGTGCCTCACGAGGATCCGCGGCTCGGGCACGCCGACGGCGCGCGCCGCGAGAACGAAATCCTGCTCACGAAGCGAGATCGCGCTCGCCCGTGAGATGCGCGCGTAGGCGGGCACCGCGACGATACCGACGGCGAGCATGGTGTTGAAGATCCCGGGTCCGCGCATGGCCACGATGGCGATCGCGAGCAGGATCGTCGGGAAGGCCAGCAGGATGTCCATCGAGCGCATCGCGAGCTGGTCCCACCACCGCCCGAAGAAGCCCGCGGTGAAGCCGATGAGCGAGCCGAAGACGAGCGCGATACCCACTGCCACGACGCCCACCCGCAGCGATGTCCGGGCGCCGTACGCGACGCGGGTGAAGACGTCGCGCCCGAGGTCATCGGTACCCATCAGGTGGCCACCCTGCAGCGGCCGGATGAACAGCTCCTCGTAGAACACGCCGTTCGGGTCGGACTGCCGCACGACGTCGGCGAGCAACGCAAGGAGGATCAGGCCCGCGACAAGCCCGAACCCCACGCGCGCGCCCCGGTGACCTCCGAGGCGGCGCAGGGCGTCACGCCACAGCGACGTTTGCGGGCGCGGGACGGAGGGTGTGGCGCTCATCGCGGCAACGCTCACCCGTACTTGATCCGGGGATCGAGCCAGGCGTACGACAGGTCCACCAGAAGGTTCACGACCACGAAGATGAAGGCGAAGATCAGCACGATGGATTGGACGACGGGGTAATCCCGCTGGTTGATCGCCTCCAGGACGTAGGTTCCCATTCCCGGCCACGAGAAGACGGTCTCGGTGAGGACCGCACCGGAGAGCAGCGCCCCGACTTGGAGCCCGACGATCGTGACGACGGGGAGCAGAGCGTTCTTCAGGACATGCCGTGAGATGACGACGCGCTCACGCAGACCCTTGGACCAGGCGGTCCGCACGAAATCCTGCCCGAGCACCTCCAGCATCGCCGAGCGCGTCTGGCGGGCAACGACGGCGAGGGGCACGGTGGCGAGGACGAATGCGGGCAACGCGAGGTGACGAAGTGACGTCAGCCACCCGCCAAGGTCACCGGCCAGCAGGTAGTCGATGGTGTAGAGCCCTGTCCGAAGGGTCTCCGGCGGCTCGCCTCGTGTCGAGGGCGGCAGCCAGTGGAGATTGACGGCAAAGAGATAGATGAGCATCAGGCCGAGCCAGAAGATCGGCATGGACACGCCGACCAGCCCAAGGGTCATCGTCCCGTAGTCGACGATGGAGCCGCGCCGGGTCGCTGCGATGATCCCGAGGCCGAGACCGAGGACGGTCGAGATGAGCATCGCGCCGAGCGCGAGCTCGGCGGTCGCGGGGAACTTCCGCCGCAGCTCATCGGCAACGGGGATGCGCGTGAAGTAGCCCTCACCGAGGTCCAGCCGCAGGACGCGCGACATGTAGAGCGCGTACTGCTCGTGCAGGGGGCGTCCAAGGCCGAGCCGCTCGTTCAGCGCTGCGACCTGCTCGGACGTCGCGTTCTCGCGCAGGATCGCGGTCGCCGGGTCGCCGGGGATGAGGCGAAGGAACATGAACACGATGAACGAAACGCCGAAGAGGGTCGGGATGAGCGCCAGGAGCCGGCGCGCCAGAAAGCGTCCCACGGAAAGAGGCTAGCGAGGGTCTGCGGCGGGGGTCACGTGACCCCCGCCG